>JAOTWK010000072.1 GCA_029862935.1 Gemmatimonadota bacterium
GATGGTCGGAACCTCATATGGGCCCGACTTGCGTGCGGCGACCGAACGCCTCCGTGTATCCGAGATCGCCGGGCGGCTGTGGAACCATCAGTCGATCATGGCGACGGCAATGCAGGCCAGGGGGATCCGCTTCCCAGAATTCTGGGGCAGTGAGATGGCGGATGTGATCGCGTTCTTGTACTACCTGCGATTCAACGAAACAGATGGCAACCTGCGGACTGGTGAGCGCCTCTACACCGAAAAAGGCTGTACGGTGTGTCACGGGGTGGGTGGTCAGCAGTCGGTGGCGCCCGATCTGTCGCAGTCGGAGGCGGTCCTGACGGCACTCGGACTTGCGACGGCCATGTGGGATCATGCGCCGGCGATGTTCGATCAGATTCAGGTCGCCGCAACAGATTGGCCCCGCTTTGAGGGTGATGAGATGCGGGATTTGGCGGTCTACCTGCGAGCCTTGGCGGTGGATGGGCTGCAGCGTGGGAGACAGTGAGGGCTCCTTGATGCACCCTGGCACGGGCCCAGGGTGTATGGCACATGTGTCTGGGAGGGCCTGATCATGATGTATCACCGTATCAGCAGGGCGCCCGCATGGCGCAGGAGCATCCTCTCGTTGGCGTGCACCGCCCTACTCCTCTTCAGTGCGGTCGATGTCCTGTGTGCACAGGAGCGTGGCCTCCCGACGCAGAATGCGTTAGCTGGTTCCCGCGTGTTCGGTGCGGAAGGGTGCGGCCGATGTCACGCCATCAACGGGCTCGGTGGTACTGAGGCACCGGATCTCGCTCGGTTCCCGCGACCCCGGACATTCTTCGACCTCGCGGCGGCGATGTGGAATCATCTTCCACGCATGGTTGAACGAATGCGGGAGCTCGGAATCGAGCGGCCGCGATTATCGGAACGTGATACTGGTGACCTGATCGCGTTCTTGTACACTCTCGACTACTTCGATGCGCCCGGAGACGTCGACAAGGGAAGGGAGTTGTTCAGGAACAAGAGATGTATCGCGTGCCATCAGGTTGGAGGCGACGGCGGCGTTGTGGGTCCGAACCTGAGCATTCCGGGCAAACTGGTCGCGCCCATCGAGATCGCAACGGCGATGTGGAACCATGGCTCCGCCATGAGTGAGGTGATGCGGGAACGAGGGATCGAACGGCCGCGGTTCAGTGCGACTGAGCTGAGGGACCTCATTGCGTTCCTCGAATCCCAGAATCCTGAAGTGCCGGAAGCACCGCTCCACGTCCTCCCGGGTCTCGCCGGCGACGGTCGACGCCTCTTCTCGGAGAAGGGCTGCGTTCAGTGCCACGCCGTCGTGGGCACAGGTGGCATATCGGGACCCGATCTCGCTGAGCGGGGAGCCTACCGCAGTCTGCTGGCGTTTGCGGCGGCGATGTGGAACAAAGTGCCGGCGATGACCAGGGCGATGCGCGCACGGGGTCTTTCCGTGCCGCAACTCACCCCGAGTGAGATGGGCGACCTCGTGGGGTACCTGTACTCCGTCAAGTTCTTTGCCCAGTCGAGCGAGGCCGCCGTCAGCTCCGCAACAAAGGCTGCCTCGGTTGCCACGCCCTGAATGGCCGTGGCGGACAGCGTGCATCCGATCTGGCCGCGGCGAACCTCACGACCCCGGCGGCGGTCATCGCCGCTTTGTGGAATCACGCGCTGGTGGACGAGAAAGAGGCAGGCCTTGCCTCCTGGCCAGTACTCGAGCCCAACGAGATGGCCGATATCGCAGTCTTCCTGCAGTTCGCCGCCGGCGGGCGTTGAGTGAAAGGACGGCGGTGCGGCCCTTGAGCCGCGGACAGGTCGTCGGCGACAGGCAGTCCTGCCGTGGCATCGGCACGAGCTGACGGCCGTCAGCTGATAGCGGTCCCTCACGGACAGGGTGGGATTCGAACCCACGGAACGGTTCCCCGTTCACACGCTCTCCAGGCGTGTGCCTTCAGCCACTCGGCCACCTGTCCTGCGACGACTAAGCGGATTGAATAACGCCGGATACGGAATCGCGGTCAACCAGTGCGGTTGGTGAGACTGTCGGGTGGAGAGGTTCTGCAGTGGAAGGTCTCTCAACTCCGTCGCAAACTTCCGACGGAGACTGTGCCATGGCGCTCGCGCAGGCAGTGTCACTCCGGCCCGTGGCGCGCCGGCAGTTCGGATCGGCATGGCCGGAACTTCGATGGGCGCGCCCGAAACTCGGATCGCCGCACCTGGAATTCAGATCGGCACGACCGCAATTGAGCTCGTGGTGACAGCAACTTCGATCGGCGCACCCGGAATGCAGATCGGCACGACCGCAATTCAGATCGTGGTGCCCGGAACTTCGATCGCCGCACCTGGAATGCAGATCGGCACGACCGCAATTCAGATCGTGGTGCCCGGAACTTCGATCGGCGCACCTGGAATGCAGATCGGCACGACCGAGATTCAGGTCGCGGCGCCCGGAACTTCGATCGCGGCGCCCGGAATTCAGATCGGCGCGACCGAAATTGGGCTCGCGGTGCCCGGAACATCGATCGCGGCGCCCAGAATTCAGATCGGCGCGACCGGAACTTCGATTGGCACGGCCCGAATTCGGTTTGACCCGACCGGAATTCAGTTTGACCCGAACGAAATAGTGGGAGATGCACTGTAAGTTTGCTAATGAAATGGAGTTACGTCTCTGCCCCTCAGGACTGGATCAACGCGCGAGCCGCTAGGTGGCACTAATGAGTGCGTCAGTCCGCCGTTGGTCCGTCCTCAGCGCTTCGCTGCTGCCACTCATCTCCTCAGTTGCCGTCGCACAGCACGATTCCTGGGTATGCACAGTCCGATGCGGTGTGACGGATTGCGACGTCGCGAGCGAGGAAGAGGGGCAGATCTTGCGGTCGACCGCGGAGAGTGGGACAGGATGCGTCGATTCCGCCGTTTGTCGCGCCGCTTTCAAGCGTGTGCCTTCAGCCACTCGGCCACCTGTCCTGACCGACGTTGCGCGGTTGGATGAGTACAGCGAGCGATGGTAAGGGGTCAACCCTGACGTCGCGCATGCCGCTCGCCTGCCCTTGACAAGAGCGCCGTGGAGCGGATATTGAAGTATTCTACTAGTAATATCTTGACGATATTGTGTTAGCTGGATCCTCCGATGCCTATTGTGGGAATCAGGGGCTCGGTCTGTAATGGGGGCAAGTTCGCAGGTCTTCGAAGATCAGAAACTTTGGCAGAATTGGGCAACTTTCTACTTCCCAACTCGGGAGGGACGTATCGTGACTGCTCGTAAGGTCATTCTCGCAATCCTCGCCGGCCTGTTCTTCACAGGCCCACTCGCTGCCCAGTTCCAGACGGGCTCCATCACCGGCCGCGTCGTCGATGGCATGACGTCGGAGGTCATCGCCGGTGCCGTCGTTACGCTCGAAGGCACGCGGCGTGGGACGACCACGGGACCGGACGGAACGTTCACGCTGACCGATGTTCCTGCCGGTCCGCAGTTCGTCACCGCGCGGCTCATCGGCTACGGCCCGCAAACGCAAGAAGTCACCGTCACAGCCGGTATCTCGACGACGGTGGAGTTTGCGCTGCCGCGGCAGGCCGTGGTGATGGACGAGCTCGTGGTCACCGGATACGGTGCCCAGCGCCGTGCCGCCATTGCGGGATCGATCGGCACGGTCAACGCGGACGAGGCCAATGTCGGTGTCACCACAAACGCGAACGATCTCATTCAAGGGCGCATCGCCGGTGTCCAGATCACGCAGAACCATGGTGAGCCTGGGGCCGGCCAGCAGATCCGGATTCGTGGAGGCACCTCGATCAGCGCCAGCAACGACCCGCTATACGTGATCGATGGGATCCCCGTCCCGAATGTGGCGACCGAGTCGAGCGCCTTCAACGCCTTCGGCGACCCAGGGCTGTCCCGCAGCCCGCTCAACACCCTCAACCCGGGCGACATCGAATCGATCACCGTGCTCAAAGACGCGGCGGCGGCGGCCATCTACGGTACCCAGGGTGCCAACGGCGTCATTCTGATTGAGACGAAGCAGGGCCAAGCGGGCAGCACCACCTTCGAGTACGATGGCTACGTGTCCGTGTCACAGCCGTCCCGCAAGTTGGATCTCCTGACCGGGGATGAGTATCGGCAGTACGTGCAGGAGCAGGTGACGGCTGGAAACCTGCTGCCCGCGAGCCTCGCCGCGCTCGGCACGGCGAACACGGATTGGGAGGGCGAGATCACGCGGTCTGCCATCACGCACAACCACAACGTGGCCTTTTCGGGCGGCACCGCTTCGACGCAGTATCGTGCCTCCTTGAACTACATGAGCCAGGAGGGCGTGGCGCTCAGCAGCGGCTTGGAGCGCTTCCAGGGACGGCTCAACGCGACCCACTTTGCCTGGGACGACCGGCTGCAACTGCGTCTCAATATGAGCGCCTCGCACGTCGACAATGACTACTTGCCGTTCGAGGACACGGGTGGCTTCGATGGCGGCCTGTTCCAGAACATGGTCCAGTTCAACCCCACGCAGCCCGTCATGGTGACGGACCCAACGACCAGCGTGGTGTCGTTCTATGAACTCGGAGGCGGGGCTTTGGCCGTGCGTAACCCGGTGGCCATGGCGGAGCAGATTGCCGACGTCTCCGGCACGACCCGCGTGCTCGGGAACGTGCGGGCCCAGGTCGACATCGTCCCCAACGTGTTGAGCGGCCAGTTGATCGTGGGCGTTGACCGCAGCGAAAGCACGCGGCGGGAGTACTATCCCGCAAACAGCCCGGTCGGGGCCGAGTGGAACGGGCTCGCCCGTCAAGTGAGTCGTGAGCTGACGACCACGACGCTGCAGGGGCTCATCACCTACTCCGAGCGTTTTGGCGACGAGCATGAGTTCTCTGCCGTCGGCGGGTACGAGTTCGCCGATTTCAACGAGGACAGTTTCGGGGCGGAGACGCGCGACTTTCTCACCGACGCGTTCAGCTTTGACAACTTGAGCGCCGGGGCTGCGGCGCAGGTTCCGTTTTCCAACGTGGTGGACAGTCGTCTCATCGGCTTCTTCTCGCGGGTCAGTTACGGGTACCGGGATCGGTACTTCATCAACGCCGTGGTGCGACGGGACGGGTCGTCGAAGTTTGGTGCCGACAACAAGTGGTCGACGTTCCCTGCCGTGGCCGTGTCGTGGCGGATGAGCGAAGAGAACTTCATGATTGACGGTCCGTTTTCCGAGCTCAAACTGCGGGCGGGCTGGGGCAAGCAGGGCAACGAGGCCGTACCGGCCTACGCATCCCTGCTCCTGCTGGCGCCGGGTGGCGACAACTATCCCTTTGGAGATACGAAGACGGTTGGTGTTGCGCCGACCAGGGCGTCGAACCCCGCGCTCAAGTGGGAGGAGACGACGCAATGGAACGTCGGCATCGACTACGGTTTGTCGGACAACCGGATTTCCGGCAGTTTCGACTACTACATCAAGAACACGACCGACCTGTTGCTGAGTGTTGCCGTACCGCAGCCGGCAGTGCAGGCCGAGCGATTGGAGAACATCGGGAAGGTCCGCAATAAGGGCCTGGAAGCGACGCTGGACGCCTTGGTGGCCAACCGGGCGAACATGACGTGGCGGGCTGGCATCGTGTTCGCGGCGGAGAAGAACGAAGTTGTGGATCTGGGCGGCCGTACATTCATCACGAGCGGCTTCGTCAGTGGTCAGGGGCAGTCGGGGCAGACATCGCAGCGCATCCTCCCTGGCTTCGCCTTGGGGACGTTCTACGGGCTGGAGTACGTGGGGATCAGCTCCTCGGGCCAGCAGGAATTCAACGACTATGATGTGGATGGCAATCTGGTCGGCACGACGACGTCTCCGGGAGCCGACGATTTCGTGGTGATCGGTGATGCCAATCCGGACTTCACGCTTGGCTTCCGCAGCCAAATGACGTGGGGTTCGTTCGACGCCAGCTTCATCGCTCGATGGGAACAGGGCCGCGATGTGTTCAACAACACCGCGCTCGTCCATGCGTCGAAGAGCAACGTGAAGCAGGGCAAGAACATCCTGCGCTCGGGGTTGGACGAAACAGACGAATCGATTGACGAGCCGGCCATCTACTCGTCCCGCTGGATCGAAGACGGCTCGTTCCTCCGCCTGCAAAACATCACAATCGGGTACACGTTTGAGCTGCCCGGCCTGCTGACGGGTGGACGGAACAACACGGCCCGAGTGTATGCAGCGGCCGACAACCTGCTCATGCTGACGGGATACACCGGATACGATCCGGAAGCCCACTCCGATGCTGGCCTCGGGTCGCGCGGCATCGATTATCTCAGCTACCCGCGCGCGCGCTCGTTCACGGCTGGCCTGCGGTTGTCGTTCTGATGCGGGCGCGACTTTCCTGGGCCCATGCCGGCCCAAATGGCGAAGAGAGCAAGTGCGAACCTTGTAACGGTCGGGAGAACATGAAGAGATCACGTATCCAGTACTCGGTGAGAGGGCGCCGCCTCACGCGGCTGCTGCTGGCCCCAGCCCTCGCAGTAGTTGTGTTGCTGCAGGGCTGCACGGACCTGGAGGAGTCACCGACGAGCGTCATCACGCCGGAGAACTTCTTCCGAACCGAGCAGGAAGTGCTCGGGAGTTTGGCGTCCGTGTACGGGAGGCTGCGCGAAACGCAATGGGGTTACTACAACCTGAGCTCGATCACGGCGGACGAGCAGATCGTGCCCACGCGCGGCAGCGACTGGTTTGACAACGGGCGGTGGCTCGAGATTCATCGCCAGACCTGGACGCCGACCAGTACGTCGGCACTCGACGATATGAATGGCACGTGGAACGTTCTGTTCGAGGGTATCGCGCGGGCCAACGTCCTGCTGGCGGCGCTGGAAGACCTGACCGTGCCGGATCAGGCAACCATCGTGGCGGAGCTTCGCACACTGCGGGCGTTCTACTACTTCATGCTGATGGACCTGTTTGGTGGCGTGCCGATCGTGGATAACACGGAGCTCATTGCACGGCCGAAGAACACACGCGCCGAAGTGTTCCAGTTCATCGATACCGAGCTCAATGCGGCCCGCGCAGACCTGCCTGCCTCTTGGCCGGCGGATCAGAATGGTCGTATGACACAGGGGGCGGCCGACGTCATCCTAGCGGACATGTACCTGAACGCCGCGGTGTTCCAAACGGACGCGCCCAGCGCGACGAGCTATAACTCGTGCACCACCGTGCAGATAGGCACCCAGACTGCGTGCGAGGCCGCCATCGCAGTAGCCGATCGCGTCTTGAACTCGGGGCAGTACAGCCTGGCCAGCGAAGGCAACTGGCGCTCGAATTTCGAGGCTGACAACTCCAGTTCGCTTGAGAACATCCTGGTTGTCAAGAACACGAATGAGGCGGGCGCGAACCTGGGGCTCAACTTGGTGATGCGGGTGTTGCACTACGAACAATTCAATCCTACGCCGTGGAACGGCTTTGCGGCCTTGGCCGAGACATACAATGCGTTTGACGCGGACGACGAGCGCCGCGAGATTTTCCTCCAAGGACCGCAGACGAATTTCGACACCGGCGACCCCGTGTGTGAACGGCCAGGGTGCGCCCAGGGAGGCACGCCACTGAGCTTCACGGTGGACATCATCGACGAGACGCAGGCCGGCGAGGCTGAAGGCACACGGATCGTCAAGTTCTCGCCGGACCCGAACCACACCGCCGAGCACAACGGCAACGACTTCGTGTACTTCCGTCTGGCCGACATCTGGATGATCAAGGCGGAGGCGGAGCTCGAGCAGGGAGTTGGGGATCCGCTCGGCATTCTCAACACGCTCCGCGCCAGGGTCTTCGAGCCCGACGAGCCGCTGACCAGCGTGGACCGAGACGTGATCTTGCAGGAGCGGCTGTTCGAGTTCACTGGCGAAGCGAAGCGGCGCCGGGATCTCATCCGGCACGGAAAGTTCACGGATCCGTGGTCGTTCAAGCCGCAGACAGAAGCGTTCCGCGTCTTGATGCCGATTCCGCAGCCGCAGCTCGACGCCAACCCGGAGCTCACGCAGAACCCCGGGTACTAATCCCAGGGAGCTTCGGTTCCCGACCGTGATATTGCTATAGCCTGGCCTCCGTACGAGGCCAGGCTATAGCGCTTTACGGAGGTTCCTGCGTACGTTTCGCCCTCCGGACATTCCCGGTCCCACGACATGACCATGGTATCGCACGCCAGACTCGGGCCTTTGCTTGCCGCGACGTGCCTGTTCGCCGCCTGCTCCGGCGCCGACAGATCCGCCCCTGACGCTGCGCTGCGTGAGGCGCCAGCGGCCGGTGACCAGCTCTTCAGCCCACTTCCCTCTGCCTATACTGGGGTCCGTTTCGAAAACCGCCTCGCCGATACTCGCGAGCTGAATGTCTTCACATACCGCAACTTCTACAACGGCGCTGGCGTGGCCCTCGGGGACCTCACTGGCGACGGGCTGCCCGAGCTCCTGCTTACGTCGAATCTCGACGCGAATCGGCTGTACTTGAACTTGGGGGAGTTCCGCTTTCGGGACGTGACCGAGGAGGCAGGGACTGCAGGGAAGGGATTCTGGGCGACCGGGGTCACGTTCGTGGATCTCAACGCCGATGGATGGCTCGACATCTACGTCTGTTATGCTGGGGCGGCAGAGGGTGAACGCCGCGCCAACGAGCTCTACATCCATCAAGGGCTCGACGAAGACGGGGTGCCCACGTTCAAGGAGATGGCGTCCGCATACGGCATTGCGGACCAAGGCTATGCGACGCATGCTGCGTTTTTCGATTACGATCGCGACGGGCAACTCGATCTGTATCTGGTCAACAACTCGCCCAGGCCCGTCTCGAGCTTCGGGCTCAAGAATATCCGCGACGTGCGCCACGCATTCGGAGGGGACAAACTCTATCGCAACCTGGGCGGACGCTTGGTCGACGTGAGCGAGGCGGCCGGGATCTACGGAAGCGAGATCGCCTTTGGCTTGGGCGTTGCCGTCGGTGACGTGAATCGCGACCGCTGGCCTGACATCTACGTTTCGAACGACTTCTTCGAGCGGGACTATCTGTACATCAACAACAGCGACGGGACCTTTACCGAACTGCTCGACCGGCAAATGCCCTACATCAGCATTTCGTCCATGGGGCTGGACATTGCCGACGTCGATAACGACGGATGGCTGGACGTCTACGTGAACGACATGCTGCCGGAGGACGACTATCGGTTGAAGACAACCTCCTCGTTCGAGAGCTGGGACGGCTATCAAGCGATGCTGAGGAACGACTATCATCATCAGTTCATGCGCAACATGCTCCAGCTCAACAACGGCAACGGCACGTTCAGCGACATCGGGCAGATGGCGGGCGTGGCGCGCACGGACTGGAGCTGGAGCGCGCTGATTGCAGACTTCGATCTGGACGGCCGCAAGGATATCCACGTCACGAACGGCATCCTCCGGGACGTGACGTCCCAGGACTACATCGCCTTCCTGGCGAGGGACGAGACGATGCGCGCAGCGGTATTGGGCGAGCGGGTCGATTTTATGGAACTCATCGACCCGATGAGTTCGACGATGCTGCCCAACTACGCGTTTCGGAACGACGGGCACCTGACCTTCTCCAATGCGGGCGCAGCATGGGGCCTGAACACGCTGAGCTTTTCCAGTGGTGCGGCCTACGGTGATCTGGACGGCGACGGTGCGCTCGATCTGGTCGTGAACAACGTCAACCAAGAGGCCTTCATCTATCGGAACAACGCGCGGGCCTTGCTGGACAACCGGTACCTCCAGATCCGACTCGAAGGAGAAGGTGCGAACCGCTTCGGTATCGGGGCAACGGTCGCGCTTCGAGCGGGTGAGCAAATGTTCTTTCAGGAACTCATGCCTTCGCGCGGGTTCCAGTCGAGTGTGGACTATACCCTGACTTTCGGCGTCGGTAAGCTCGATACCATCCAGTCCGTGACGGTCGAGTGGGCGGACGGGCGGGTCAGCGTACTAACGGACGTCACGACGAACCAACGTGTGACGCTGCGACAGTCGGAAGCGCCTGCTCGGGACGCCCCGGCGCCACGGCCCTTCACGCCAATGTTCAAGGACGTCACAGACAGCATTGGGCTGGAATTCGTCCATCGGGAAAACGAATTCGTCGATTTTCGCCGCCAACCACTCTTGCCGAAGCTGCTCTCGCGGGAAGGGCCGTTCATGGCCGTCGCCGACGTCAACGGCGACGCTCTGGACGACGCGTATATTGGCGGCGCCAAGGATCAACCGGGTCAGCTCCTCATGCAACAGCGGTCCGGTAGGTTCGTTGTCAGCAACGCGGAGCTGTTCGAGCGGGACCAGGTATCGGAAGATCTCGGGGCGGTATTCTTCGATGCGACCGGCGACGGGAGCCCGGACCTCTATGTGGTGAGCGGCGGCAACGAGTTTTCGGATCTGGCACCGGCCCTCCAGGACCGGCTCTACGTGAACGACGGCCGTGGCAACTTCCAGAAAGCGCAGGGTCACCTGCCACTCATGAGTAACAGCGGGTCGCGGGCGACAGCCGCTGATTTCGATGGCGACGGCGACCTCGATCTCTTCGTGGGCGGCAGAGTCGTTCCCGGACGCTACGGGGGCGACCCCAAGAGCATGCTGCTCGAGAACGACGGCAGTGGTCGCTTTCGCGATGTCACCCAACAGGCCGCGCCCGATCTCGTCCGCGTCGGCATGGTTACCGACGCTGTGTGGAACGATGTGGACGGTGACAACCGGGTGGACCTCGTGCTGGTCGGCGAGTGGATGCCGATGACCGTGTTTCGTAATGCGGGATCGGGGAAGCTCGAGCCCATGGGCGTTCGCGGTCTGGAACGGAGCCACGGCTGGTGGAACCGGATCGTCGCGGGCGACTTCACGGGTGACGGGCTGACGGACTTCGTCGTTGGCAACCTGGGGCTCAACACGCGCCTGCGCGCTTCCGAGAACGAGCCGCTCACAATGCATGTCGCGGATTTCGATCGGAACGGGTTCATCGAGCAGGTCGTATCACAGTACAGCGACGGCGTCAGCTATCCTCTCGCGCTGCGCGACGAGCTCTTCAGGGCGCTTCCGAACCTTCGGGAGCGCTACCCCGATTACGTGAGCTACGCCGGGCAGACCGTGAACGATATCTTCACGCCGAAAGAGCTGGCGGGCGCGCTCGTGAAACAGGCGGATACGTTTGCCACCACACTGGCGCGCAACAACGGCGACGGTTCCTTCACGCTAGCGCCGCTCCCGCGGGAGGCGCAGGTGGCCCCCGCGTACGGACTGCTGCCCGCCGACCTCGACGGGGACGGGACTCTCGACCTGCTCCTCGCCGGGAATTTCGACGGTGTCGAGCCCAGAA
>JAOTWK010000073.1 GCA_029862935.1 Gemmatimonadota bacterium
GTGCTGCACTGCCACGAGATCAGCGCGCTGTTGGAGAGTGGCACGGTGGTCCTGATTGAACAGTGGCTCAAGTGCCCGCCGCATGTCCCGAGGGACGACGCGCCGCTGCAGGAACTCCGGTACGACGGCGCGCCCCGCCACGAGATTCACCAGACTCACGTGGGGGACGCGAACCAGGCGCTGTGCCACGGCATACGTCAGGGGATGGACGCGGTAGGCCACGGCCATGGGGACCCCACTGATCGCCGCCTCGAGCGTCGTCGTGCCGGACTTGCAGAGCGCCACATCTGCGGCAGCCAAAATGGTGAGCGATTGATCAGGACAAAACCGAAAGCCCGGAGGTGGGTCGGCCGTCGGGTGCGCCGTCCCGACCACGATCTCGAGATCGGGAATAGTGCCGCGCAAGAGCTCGGCGGTCTTGCGGAACGCCGGCCACAGCCGCTGCCGTTCCGATGATCGGCTCCCTGGAAACACCGCGAGCGTCGGTGCCCCGGAGGGAAGCCCCAACGCGCGACGCGATGAGGCACGATCACCGACCGCGTGGTCGAGTAGGGGATGACCCACGAACGTCGCAGCGACGCCGCGGTCGCGGAAGTACAACTCTTCGAATGGCAGCACCACAGCGAGTTGCGTCACGTGCTGCCGCAACGTCGACACGCGCCACTGACCCCACGCCCACACCTGTGGGGCGATGTAGTACAAGACCGGAACGCCATGCCGGGCCGCCCGAGCGGCGAGCCGGAGATTGAATCCGGGGTAATCGACGAGCAAGGCGAGATCGTAGTCCGCGGTTGCCAAGCGGTGATCGATCTTCCGGAAGAGCCTGACGTGCGCGGGAAGGCTATCGAGTCCTTCCGCCAAGCCCACAACCGATAGGTTACGGATGTCGCCGAGTAGAGACGCCCCGGCTTGCACGAGGTGCGGACCGCCAATTCCCTCTACGGTGAGATCGGGTCGCTGCTGCAGGAGGTTGTGGATGACCTGCGCGGCGTGGGCATCACCCGAAGGTTCCCCCGCCGACACGAGCACTCGTTTCACACGAGGACCCCGCGTTCCGACTCGGCAACGAATTCGACGAGCCGCCGTACTTCGCTGGCAACGTCGGGCTGACTGCGGAGATAGGCAACGGCCTCAGACGTGGTGAAATCCGAGTTGAACAAGAGCCGATAGGCGTGCTTGAGGGCCAATCGCACGTCGGCAGGGACGCCGGCTCGAGTCAGACCGATGGTGTTGATTCCAAAGAGGCGAAGCGGCGTGCCGACGGCCCGTGTATAGGGTGGAACGTCCTGCGGCACTCGCGAGCCCCCGCCAATCAGCGCGTGTGTGCCGATGCGCACGAACTGGTGCACCGGACAAATGCCACTGATCGTTGCGTGGGCTTCGATGGTCACGTGACCCGCGAGCTGCACCATGTTGGCGATGGTGACGTGATCCTCGATGACACAATCGTGTGCAACGTGAACGTAGGTCATGAGGAAGCAGTGTGAGCCGATCACCGTGCGGAGGCGGGCCTGGCTGCCCCGGTGGATGGTCGCGTACTCGCGAATGATCGTGTGATCACCGATCTCGAGCCAGGTCGATTCGCCGGAGAACTTTCGGTCTTGTGGTGCGGCGCCAAGGATCGTCCCAGGTCCAATCGCGCAGTCGCGCCCGACCTGAGTATTGCGCTCGATCACGACGTGCGGTCCCAGCTGAGTCCCCGCGCCAATGGTCACGTGTGGTCCGATCACCGCATAGGGTCCGACCGTGACGTCAGCAGCGAGCTCACTCCCGGGATCGACGAGCGCTGTGGGATGGATGAGCGGTGTCATCGATCAACGATGGCGGCCATCATTTCCGCTTCAGCGACTGGTTGGCCATCGACATACGCGACGCCCTTCATGCGGCAGGTCTTCCCACGGAACTTGAGCATCTCCAGCTCGAAACGAAGCTGGTCTCCGGGAACCACGGGTTTGCGGAACTTCACCTCGTCAATCGCCATGAAGTAGACGACCTTGTTCTCCGGATCGTCGACCTGTCCCAGAAGGAGCATGCCTCCGGTCTGTGCCATCGCTTCAACGATGAGCACACCGGGCATGACGGGATGTCCTGGGAAGTGTCCCGGGAAGAAGGGCTCGTTCATCGTGACGTTCTTGATGCCCACGATGCGTTTCCCCGTCTCGAGCTCGACGATCTTGTCGACCAACAGAAACGGATACCGGTGGGGCAGCACACCGAGGATGTCTTGGATGTCCATCACCGGTGGGCCTGTCAGTGTAGCGGTCCGTTCGAGCGCCCGCGCCAGCGCGATGTTCCCCGTATGACTGGGCTGGAACGCGGTCACATCGGCGAGCAGAGGACCGCCCAGCAGTGCGAGATCGCCCAGCAAATCGACGGCCTTGTGGCGCACGAATTCGTCAGGCCAGCGGAGCGCACCACCGGCGAGCCCTTCCGGGGACAGGACGATGGTGTTGTCGAAGGAGGCGCCCTGAGCCAGTCCGCGGGCGCGGAGGGTTTCGGCTTCGTCCGCCAAGCCGAAGGTGCGGGCCGATGCGAGCTCGGTGGCGAACGCGGCGGGATCGATATCGTAGGATCCCGCTTGACGCCCGATGAGCGGGTGGTCCGCATCGATCGTCACCGTGAGCCGCAACGACGAACCCGGCGCCACGACGTAGCGTGCGTGACCTTCGCTGATGACGATCGGCGCTGGCAACTTGCGCGGCACGCGCTGACCGTCGAGGTCGGTGGTCCCTGCGTTCCGCAGCGCCTCGAAGATCGCGTGCGCGCTGCCGTCACCGATGGGCACCTCGGGCCCGTCCACGGCGATTGTCAGGTCGTCGATGCCAAGCGCGGAGACAGCCGCCAGCAGGTGCTCGACCGTGGTGACCGACGCATCGCCTTCCCCAAGGACCACGCGATGGTCGGTGTCGGTCACGCTCGAAAGTCGTGCGGCGATCGGTGGTGCCGCCGGCAGGTCGACACGCTGAAAGACGAGCCCCGTGTCGGATTCGGCCGGTCGGAACGTCACGGTGGTGTCCACACCCGTATGGACGCCCGTCCCACTCAACGTGGCTTCACGCGCGATCGATCGTCGTGGTTCACTCATGGGCGTTCGGTGATCCTTTCCAATGCGGTGACGAGTGGAGCAAGTCGGCCGAGCGCAGCTGTCTGCCGCAGCACATTCCGGTGATCCCGGGCTGGATACCCGGATACCGTCGCCCCAGCGGCCACGTCACCGATGACTCCGCTCTGGGCGGCGACTCGAGCGTTCCGTCCAACTGTCAGATGATCGGCGAGACCGGCCTGGCCCGCAAGCAGGACATCGTCCTCCACCGCCGAGCTCCCTGCTATGCCCACCTGTGCCATGATGATGCATCGCGCCCCGACCCGCACATTGTGCGCGATCTGCACGAGATTGTCGATCTTGGTGCCCACCCCGACTTCCGTGTCGCCCAGGCTGCCGCGATCGATCGTGGTGTTCGCGCCAATCTCGACGTCGTCCGCGACGTGGCACGAGCCGACCTGTGGGAGTCGGACATGACCGCGCGACGTCGGCTCGAATCCGAACCCGGGGCCTCCGATTCGAGCGCCGGAGCCGACCACCACGCGATGACCGAGCACCACGCCCCGATAAAGGGTCGCGTGCGCGCCGATCACGCAGTCGTCGCCCAGGCGCACGTTGTCTTCCACGATGGCATGCGCGTGAATCCTGCACCCAGCGCCGAGCGCGACGCGTCGACCGATCGTCGCATGCGGCCCGATCGCGATTCGTTCCGCCCAATGGGTGCCGTGCCCGACAGTGGCAGTCGGGTGCACGCCCCAGACGGACTGATCCGACGGTGCCAGGTGGTCGATGAGTGTTCGGAGCGCGTCGAGTGGTTGCGGCACGATGATACGCGTGCCGGGTCCGGGCGCCACCGTCCGGAACTGCGGTGACACCAGTGCCGCTGCCGCCTGGGTCGCATGGAATGCGCTCAGGTAGCGTGCCGCCGTAAGGAATGTGAGATCGCCGGGTCCCGCGCGCTCTAGCGGGGCGATCCCGGCGAGGTGGATATCGTGGTGTCCGACGAGCTCACCGCCGACCAGCGTCGCAATCTGGCCGGCGGTCATCGCCGAGGGCAAATGCACGCCTGGCTACTGCTGTTGGCCTGTCAGCCGGCGCACAACCGTTGTCGTCAGGTCCAGGACTGGATCGGCAGACACGATGTTGTTTCCTGGCGCCGACACGTCGAAGATGGCCGAGAGCGCCCGTTCGGCGCGAAGCCCGTCGATCACGCGCTGAATGCGGTCTTCCAACGGAGCCATCAATTCGCGCTGGCGCTCGTCTGCGCGCGTCGAGTACTCGGTGGTCCGCTGCTGGAGCTGTTCGTTGAGTCGTTGTAGCTCCGTCTGCTTCTCTTGGCGTGCGGTGGGCGATAGTACGATCGCCTGCTGGTTGAACGCCGTGAGGGCCGAGTCGAGCTGCCGCTGCAGGATCTGGACCTCCGCGCGGTAACTCGTCACCTCGGCATTCCACGTGGATTCTGCAGCTACGAATCCAGGGGTCTGCCGGAGAATCACTTCGGTGCTCACGTAGGCAAACTGCATCGGGTTCTGCACCGAGGATGTGGGGATGGCGGCGACGCCCGCGATTCCGAGCACGCCGAGGGCGGAGAGGGCAATCATGCGTTTCGAACGATCGAGTTTCATCGCGCTATTCCTGCTGGAGTGAATCAGAAAAACTGTCCGAGTTTGAAGTGGAACTTCCATCCCGGTTGGGGATTGCCAAAGATGTCGACTTTGTCGAAGCCGTAGGCGTAGTCGATTCCGATCGGGCCGAGCGGTGTCACGAGACTCACGCCGACGCCGGCACCCCGAAACAGCCGTGACGGATTGAACCGCGAGGGCGAATCCCACACGTTGCCGGCATCCACGAAGGTGCTGAGATAGATGGCCTGACTCACGCGTAACCCGATCTCGCCAGTCAGTGCGAGGTACGAGGCACCGAACGCGTCAACGGTACTTGCCTGCTGGCCACTCGAGAACGGATCGAAGCCCTGCGGAGTGATCGAGAACTCCTCATATCCCCGAAGCGGAATGCCGAACTGTGTGCCACCCATGGAGAAGAGCTGGCGGAAGTGGGGGCCGGCATCGCCCCACACGAAACCCGTTTGGACGCCGAGTCCCATGAGCAAGGTCATGCCGCCGCCCAACTGATCCTGGCCGCCGAGCACGGCCAACGGGGCATACCAGCGACCTTCGAAGGTGAGCCGTCGGAAGTTGCCGCTGCCGCCGAGTGGCCCCCCGCCCTGCGCCGCTGTCAGCCGGTGCAGTACCCCGCCCGTAGCGAACGGGAGTCCAATTCTGGTGTCTCGCGCCAGCGTGAGCGAGGCCATCGACAGCACGCAGTTAGCGCAGAGGAACCGCGACGTCAGGGTCGGCGAGTCATAGTCGCTCTGCTCGATCGCGTACGAGGCAAACAGCCGCGTATATCGGGAGCCGCGCAGCGGAAAGCCGATCTGGATGCTGCCTCCGCGCGAGGTAATGCGGCCGAGATCGGCGACCGTATATCGCAGGCGGGAGTTGTGCAGTGACAACGTGGCAGACGTGAGGCTTCCACGCAGCGCAGGATCCGTATATGTGAGATTGATGTTATTGATGTTGCGGCCGAACTGCCACTGGACGGACACCCGCTTGGCGCGTCCGAACAGGTTGGGTTCGTCCAAGCCGATGAACCCTCCGAGCCCCGTTCCCTGACCCACGGATGCGCCGAAGTTGATGTTGCCCGTATGACGCTCCTCGACGTTGAACACGACGTTCACGTCACCCTGCTGATTCGCTGGCTCCGTCGTGGGGACGGGGAGCGGCTGCTCGAAGAACCCCAGGTTGGAGACGTTCTGGTACGAGCGAATCAACGCATCCTGACGCATGACGTCGCCGGGCACGATAATGATGGCGCGGCGGATCACGTCCTCATGGGTCACGGAATTACCGCGGATGATCACCTTGTTGACGATGGCTGGCTGCCGTTCCACGATCTGCCACCGGAGGTCGACGACATCACGGCCGTCCGCCGTAGCGCGACGCGACATGGCCCCGGCGATCTGGGCGTAGATGTACCCGTTGTTCATGTACAGGTTACGGACTTCTCCGGTCGCCTCGTCCCACGTCTCCTGATCAAAGACGGCCGGACCGTCCCGTCGACCGCCGAGCCCCAAGAATCCGCCAGAGCGCGACCCGAACGGGTAGTACCGCTCGAGTTGGCTGGTCGCGAAGTAGCGGTTCCCGACGATATCGAAGTTTCCGACCTCGTATTGTTGGCCCTCTCGGACGCGCAACACGAGGCGGCCCTTGCCCGTGTTTTCGTCCACGATCAGGGTGTCGTCGAGCACCTGGAAGTCGATGAACCCTCGGGCGGCGTAGAAGCGCGGTAGGCGGTCGCGCACGTCGTCTTGGAGCTTGTCGTCGCTGAAGCTGCCGCTCCGCCACCACCAGAACCCCTCGGGCTTTGACGAGATCTTGCCCACGATCTCGGCGTCGGTGAACTGCTCGTTCCCCTCGACCACCACCTCGCTGACAATGACCCTTCGTCCCTCGTCGATCTCAAAGACGACCTGCAGCGATCCGTCGGGTTGCGGCAGCTCTCGCAGAATTACATTGGTCAGGTAGTAGCCTTCGTCCATGTAGACGGAATCGATCGCGGCCCGTGAGAGCGCCGCATCGGCTCGGTCGAAGGGTCGGCCGGCCAACAGGCGGACTTTGCCGCGCACCTTACGCTCAGAGACGTTCTTCACGCCGCGGATCGACCAGCCGGTGAGCAGCGGGCGCTCGACGACCGTGATACGGAGGACTTCTCCAGCGTCCGTACGTGCCTGCTCGAAGCGAACATCGTCGAACTGCTTGGTGCGGTAGAGCGCGCTCATCGCACGCTGGAGGTCGCGGAACCCCAACGGCTGACGCAGCGGAATGTCGGTGACGGAAAGCACTGTCTCGCGCGCTAGCCGCCTGAGTCCCTCCACCGCGATGCTGTCAATCGTGATGGTGGTCGGCGCGACCTCCTGCCCGACGACAGTGGGCTCCTGCGCGAAGACATTCGGCACCATCACGATGGTACCAAGGACGGCGAACAGACTGCGGCGCATGCTAGGTCGTCGATCCCGAGAGCGCGCGGAAGATGAGTCGTTCGCTGTCGTCTGGGTCGACATCGATCTGGATCTCGTCGCCTGGGGTGAACTCCCCGAGCAGGATCTTCTCAGACAGCGGGTCTTCCACGTACCGCTGAATGGCACGCTTCAGCGGCCGCGCGCCGAACGCCTCGTCGTAGCCATGGTCGACGAGGAACGCGGTGGCTGCGTCGGTACGGGTGAGCTTGTAGCCCTCCGGCGCAATCCGCTCCCCGACCTGCCGGAACACGATGCTGACGATCTCGGCGATGTGCTCCCGGTTGAGCGCGTGGAACACGATGACGTCATCCAGTCGATTGAGGAACTCAGGGTTGAACACCCGGTTCACCTCGTCGCGCACCTTCTGTTCCATGCGTTCGAACGAAGCCTGCTCATCAGGCTGCTCGAAACCCATGCCCTTCCCTTTCGAGATGTCCCGTCCACCGATGTTCGACGTCATGATCACGACCGTGTTCTTGAAGTCGATTTTTCGTCCGTAGTTGTCGGTCAGATGCCCCTCGTCCAGTACCTGGAGCAAGATGTTGAACACATCGGGGTGCGCCTTTTCGATCTCATCTAACAGAACCACGGAATATGGTTTTCGTCGCACGGCCTTCGTGAGCGCACCGGAATCCTCGTAACCGACATACCCCGGAGGGGCACCGATGAGCCGGCTCACGCTGAACTTCTCCATGTACTCCGACATGTCGACGCGGATGAGTGCCTGATCGTCGGCGAAGAGGAAGCGGGCGAGTGCCCGGGCCAGTTCCGTCTTGCCGACCCCGGTCGGACCGCAGAACACGAAGGTGCCGATCGGACGCCGCGGATCCTTGAGACCGGCACGGGATCGGCGGATGGCTCGAGCGATCACCTCAATCGCCTGGTTCTGTCCAACCACGGAGGTGTGCAGTTCCTCCTCCATTCGCAGCAGGCGTTGCGTCTCGGCCTCCTGCAAACGGGTCACCGGAATACCCGTCCATCGCGACACGATGAAGGCGATCTCCTCCTCGCCGATCGTGGGTCGATGCGCCTGCCGTTCCTGTTCCCACTCGTCTTGGCGCTTCCGGATGTCAGCCTGCAGTTCACGCTCCTGGTCGCGAAGGGCCGCGGCGCGCTCGAAATTCTGATCGCGCACGGCTTCCTCTTTCTCGCGGTTCACCGCTTCCAGTTGCTCCTTGAGTCCGGCGACCTCCGGCGGTGGCACCTGGGCTGCAAGCCGAGCCCGCGCCGCAGCCTCGTCGATCACGTCGATGGCCTTGTCCGGCAGGAAGCGATCCGTGATGTATCGGTCGGAGAGGCGTGCCGCGTTCTCGAGCGCATGATCTGGGATGATCACCCGGTGATGGTCCTCGTAGCGCTGCCGCAGTCCCTTGAGAATGTCGATGGTCTCGTCGACCGTCGGCGGATCGACAATCACTGTCTGAAACCGGCGTTCGAGCGCCCCGTCCTTTTCGATGTACTTGCGATACTCGTTCAAGGTCGACGCCCCGACACATTGCAGTTCGCCGCGGGCAAGTGCCGGCTTCAGCATGTTGGAGGCGTCGATGGCGCCCTCGGCGGCTCCGGCTCCCACCAACGTGTGCAGCTCGTCAATGAAGAGAACGACACTGCGGTTCTGGGCAATCTCGTTCATGACCGCCTTGAGGCGCTCTTCGAACTGGCCTCGGTACTTGGTGCCCGCGATGACCGCTGCCATGTCGAGGGCCAGCACACGGTGGTCCTTGAGCGATTCAGGGCAACTCCCCGCTGCGATGAGCTGGGCGAGCCCCTCGACGATCGCCGTCTTCCCGACCCCTGCTTCCCCGATGAGAACGGGATTGTTCTTCTTGCGGCGTGACAGTACCTCGATGACGCGCTCGATCTCGACTTGCCGACCGATCGTGGGATCCAATTCCCCGTCGCCTGCAAGTGAGGTGAGATCGCGGCAGAAGTGGTCCAGCGCTGGTGTCTTCGATTTCTTCTCTGAGCGGGGGGCCCCGGGCGGCGCCTGTCCCTTGGTGCCGGCCGGCATGTCGGATCCCAAGAGTCGAAGGGTCTCAGCCCGTGATTGTTCGAGGTTGACCCCGGCATCGCCCAGAACTTGCGCGGCGATGCCCTTCTCCTCTCGCAACAACCCGAGCAGGAGATGCTCCGTGCCCACATAGGAGTGATTCAGTTCCCGCGCTTCGCTCATCGCGAGTTCGAGCACTTTTTTCGCGCGCGACGTGTAGGGGAGGTCCGGTCCCTCTGGCGCCGGTGATTTCCCCTTCTTCACGGTCTCTTCGATCTTCTGCTGAATGTCGTCGAGATCGACGTTGAGATTGGTGAGCACCGCCGCGGCGACGCCCTCACCCTCGCGAATGAGCCCCAGCAGAATGTGCTCCGTGCCGACGTACTCATGATGCAGTCGGGCGGCTTCCTCCCGAGCCATCTGCAGCACTTTCCGCACTCGATCCGTGAAGTTGTATCCGTTCATCGATCCTTCATGCCATGTAGGTCACTTGGTTGAAACGGGCCGCTATGGTCACCCACGCGCCGCGTCCGATTCCAGCATCTGACGCACGAACGTCGCGCGGCTCACCGGCAGGGTCGGATCGGACAGCGCCCGTCCGTCCTGCGCCGCGAGATGCGCGGGCTGCGTCAGAATCAGCAACTTGTTCAACGTGTATACACTCACGTCACGAATCAGGTTCAGTCCCAACCCCAGCCGCACGCCGCTGAGGAGGTTCATGGTCTCCTCGAACGAGAGACTTCGCGCATAGCGGAGAAGCCCATATGCGCGCCACACCTTGTCTGCGATGACGGAAGGGGCTTCCTGCTGGAGGACGTCACGAGCCTGCTCTTCGTAGTCGACCACCTGACGAACCATAGATTCCAGATGGTCGAGCAAGTCCTCTTCGGACTTCCCCAGCGTCGTCTGATTGGACAGCTGGAAGAAGTTCCCGACCACTTCGCTGCCCTCGCCGTACAGACCGCGAAACGTGAGACCCACCTGGGCCAGTCCTTGGAGGACCTTCGCGATCTCCTTAGTGAGCACGAGCCCCGGGAGGTGAATCAACACCGAGGCCCGGAGTCCCGTACCGGCATTCGTCGGGCAGGCGGTAAGGTAGCCAAACTCCGGGTGGAAGGCGAACGGAAGCTGTCCTCCCAACTCGGTGTCCACCCGCTCGAGTTCTCGGTACGATGCCGACAGATCGAATCCGGATCGTAAGACCTGCATCCGGACATGATCTTCCTCGTTGACCATGACTCCGATCTGCCCATTCGTGAGGAGGCTCGCGCCAGGTCGTACCGCTGCTTGCCGCTCGAGGCCCGCGAGCTCTCGCGAGATCATGTGTCGCTCGTGGAGCAGCTGACGTTCGATCAGTTCGAGGTCGTCCACGGCGAAGACGGCGGCATCACGCAGCGCCGTCGTCTCCCGCGCGGCGTCGCCAATCTGTGATCGGGCCGCCAGGAGATCGCTTGGCTCCGCACGGACCGTGAACGGTCGTCGCTCGAGGTTGCGGGCCAGACGGATGCGAGTCGACAGCACGACGTGGCTCTCAGGCCCACTCCCATCCAACCAGGACAGGCCGCCATCGGGCAGCAGACTGAAGTCGACGCTCATTCCAGGACCTTGAGCCGGTCGCGCAGCTCGGCGGCGAGTTCGAAGTTCTCCGCCTCAACCGCCCGCCGTAACTGCTCCCGCAACTCGGCATGGAGGTGGACGGGTTCGGCTTCCGTCGCGGCCGTGGCCGGCAGATAGATGCGGCCCGCATGAACGTGCGAGCCATGAATCCGCCGCAGGAGCTCCCGAATCTGTTGCTCGAACGTCACATAACAGTGGGCGCACCCCAGCCGACCTGTCGCCCTGAAATCCTGCAACGTGGCTCCGCAGAACCCGCAGCCACCGGCATCCGCATCGGCTGGAAGCGCCGCAGCCGCTCCCTGCCCCACCGATGCCAAGAACCCCGATAATGGCAGCTTCGCGACGGATGCTCCTGTCTGCACACCCTTTTCTGCCGCGCACTGCTCGCACAGATGCACCGTCGTGACCGAATTCCCCTCGATCTGGGTCAAGTGAATGGCGGCAGGTCGCTCCCCGCAGTTGTCGCACTGCATCAGGAAACGACCTCGCGGCGTGTGAGCTCGTGCAGTTGCCCAGTCCGGAGTTCGAGGGTCCGATCGGCTCGGCT
>JAOTWK010000580.1 GCA_029862935.1 Gemmatimonadota bacterium
GAGGGCCTGACCGAACAGGTCGGCGATGCGTTGGCCGGGACTGGCAACCCGCGGCGTGTCGAGCAATTTGCGCCCGTCGCTGATGACGGTGAACGCCACATCGAGCTTGGCCAAGGCCAAGAGACCGATCGCTTCCGTGACGGCTCGCGTCTCGCTCCGCGCCGCTCGCAAGAACTTCCGCCTGGCCGGAACGTTGGCGAACAGGCGCCGCACCGTCACGGTCGTTCCGTGCGTCCGCGAGATGGTCTCCGAGCCTTCCAAGCGGCCTGCCCGCACACGGACCCTCGTTCCCTCCCCGCTCCCCTCGGGTGTGCTTCCCGCCGGCGCGGTCTCCATTTCGAACCGGCTCACGGAGGCGACCGAGGAGAGTGCCTCGCCGCGGAACCCGTACGTCGGAACGCCGATCAGGTCCGTCGTCGACCGGATCTTGCTGGTGGCGTGGCGCTCCACCGCCAACAGAGCGTCCTCGCGATCCATCCCGATCCCGTCGTCGCTCACCCGGATGAGTTCCTTTCCGCCGTCTTCGAGCTCGACCGTTATGGTCGTCGCTCCGGCGTCCAACGCGTTCTCGACCAGCTCCTTTGCGACCGAGGCCGGTCGTTCCACGACCTCGCCGGCGGCGATTTGATCGGTCACGGTGCTGGGAAGAACGACGATCCGCCCCATCAGAGCCTCACTACCTCCCTGTGCAGGACCCATCCGCGCGCGCCTCCGTGCTCCACGAGGTGCCAGGTGCCGCGTGATCGCCTAACGCGTACCGCGAGCCCCGGCAGCAGTTCCATGTTGGCTGGCGCGGGCCCGTACGGGGCGGCGCGGAGCGGTGTCTCGTTGAGCACAAAGGCCACCGGCTTCCGGTACCTGGTCTCGGCATACAGCCCATACCCTGCTGCCAGTGCCGCGATCGCCAGCAGCACGATCCCGTAGCGGCGTCGGCCCCGCGCAGCCAATAGGAGCCACGCAAGGAGCCAGCAGCTAACGGCCACCGCCAGGGCTTCAGCCGGCGTCACGATCGACGTCCAGAGATACGTGCGTGTGTAGGAGTCGGTTGGCGGCAACGATGCGATGGCTTCCCGAATGCGGTCGTTGCGCGGAGCCAACCGCGCGGCCCGGTGCCAGGCGGCTCGGGCGCGTGCTTCTTCCCCGAGACGGCCCCACGCCGTGCCGAGATTGAACCAGTGCGCCGCCACATTGGGCTCCGCGCGAGCTCGCCCAGCAAAGCTGTCGACGACGACTCGCGCCGCTCCCGTTTCCCACAGCTGCTCTGGGGCCTGGGCGGCGAGCGGTGGTGCCGGGACCGCGAGCAGCAGGAGTATGACAGCGATGCCAATCAGCACGGCGCGGGGTGCTCGTGACTCTCCGGCAAGGGCTCGGAGAACCTCGTGTGCTTCGGCCCGGAGCTCGTCCGCGTCGGGCGTCCCTTCCGGGCCGTACAGCGCGAGCCGCAGTCGGTCCCGGAGCCGAGCCGCATGGGCCGCGAGGGAGTCCTCCGTGCCCGCGGCACGCAAGGCAGCGGCCAGGTCGTCTCCCCCTCGCAGGTGAGCGTCGGGAACAAGCGATGCCAGGGCAGAGCGCAGATCGGCTTCGAGCGTGACCAGGGAACCGGCAGACGGCTCACGGGCTCGCCGCGGCCACAGGCTCCGGGCTTTCAGGCGCACAGCGCGAAGCCGCGCAAGCACGAGCAGTGGTGGGAGCACTATGAGGACTCCCCACGCCCACCACGGCACCGCGCGAACAAGCCTGTCGACCGAGGGCACGCGCGGCGATCGCATGAGGGCCGGGACCATACGAACCGGCGCTACCCGCCCCGCGCCACCCGGCGTCACGAACTCAATCGGCTCTGCCGTGACTGTGCGGAAACGTCGTTGGTCACCATCCCAGTAGGTGAGGCCGGGGGCCGGAAGGCGATGTGCGCCAGCGGAGTCGGGAACGATCAGGTACTCGTAGCGCTTGGTGCCGCCGATGATGCCGTCAGTCGAGCGAGGCTCGATCGTGACCCGCTGTTGGTAGGCCTGCACGCCCGCTGGCCATCGAAGCTCCGGCTCCGGCCACAGCGAGACATTCCCAATTCCCTCCACCTCCACGATCACCGTCGCTGCATCACCGAGCCGGACCTCTCTGCTCGATGCAGTTGCGCGCACCGTGAGGTCTCGGCCCACGGCACCCGTAAACGTCACTCCCGCCGGTGGTGACGGCAGCGGGGCCACGGGCACGGTCACGGCCTCGGTCCGCTCCTCCTGACGAAGCTCTCGAGCCAGAAACGAGCCGGATATCGGCAGCGAGTAGGCACCCACGGCTGGTTCCACCAGCAGTTCGCCCGGCGTGAGCGGGAATACCACTTGGTGCAACACAAACAGATCGTAGACCACCCGCCCGATGCGGCGACCGGCGAGAACGGCTGCCGGGTCGGTTTCGGGGTACGTCCAGGAACCGCGAACGTTCGGGGCACGCAGGATCGGCGGGGACCGCAGGCGATCTCGAATCGATCTCGGGAACCAGGCAACGATTAGGACGTCAATCTGCTGTCCCACCTGTGCCGAATCTGGAACGA
>JAOTWK010000074.1 GCA_029862935.1 Gemmatimonadota bacterium
TGGCGGATTCTGAGCTCCCGATCGACGCCGAGCTCAGGAACGCGAAACGGGATCGTCCCAGTGAGCCCCACCATCGTGGTCCGTTGGAACCCCGTGGGAATCGATCCGTCCAAGTACTGCTTGCGCATCACGTGGAGTTCCGACACGAGGTTGAGGTTCAAGAGGTGCGCGAGTTCGAGTGCGATGTTGACCGCCTCATCGTCGATCGCGAACGGGGGGGTATCGTCCATCTCGTAGGTGCACACTGAGCCGCGCTCCAGGAGATAGACGATTTCCTTCTTGGTCTTGAACTCCATGAGCGCGGTCCCGTCGTATTCACCCAGCTCGCTGAGCGTGGGTCGCATGTGGCGCAGGATCTCGGCATCGACCCGCGTCACGCGCTTGCCGGCGGGACACCGGCAGAAGAGCTTCGATCGCGTGTGGAGTTGCTGGTGGACTTCAAGCCCGGACATGAAGCCGAGCGCGGAGTAATCGCCCGTTTTCATCTCGGCGAGCGGCCGATCGGGAAAGTCGAGAATGGCGTCCGACCGGGGGTTCACATCGCCCGGAGGCCGCACGCCGTGCGGCTTTTCCGACGCCGTGTTCTCGGTCATGCGGCGCCGCGCGCCTGGTTCCGTGGCAACCGATTGGTGATTTGCACGCATGAAGATACTCAGGTCACGTTCGTCGTGGACTCCATAGCCGCACGGCACTAGCTTACGCCCGCCTTTGCACCGAGAGGTCGGACATGCCGGCAGGTAAGGATCCGCGGGAGTCGGAGAAAGACCTGGCGTCGGAAATCGATAAGCTGCTTAAGAAGCTTCCGCACGCGGACCCCGCGCTGTCGGGCGGGCAGGCACCATCTGCCGTCCCAATCGCTGGCGTCGGTCGTGCCGCGCGTGCTGACTCGGCGCTCTCGTCGCGGTCAGTGCCCCTTGATGGGAAGACCCTGCTCGCGGTGTGGGGCCGAGTGGCGCTCGTTGGGCTGTTCGGCCTCGCGCTCACGCAATGGCCCTTCGCGCGCGAATGTGGGCTGGGCCTCGTCTGGTACGGCGCCGCGGTGGCGGTGCTCCTCGTTGCAGGAGGCTGGTGTGCGATGGTGACCTGGGAGCACCGGGTGGGACTCGCGCACATGCTGTCTCTCGTGTTGTGCTTCTGGGGTATTGTCTTGAGCGCAGATGTACTGCTGCCGCGCCTCGGGTATTCGGTGGATCGGGCAACGTGGCGGTGTGCATCGGCTGCCACGGTGGCTGCACCTACGCCGACCCCAACCGCATCGGCAATCATCGTACCGCCACCTGATTCGGTCGCCACGCCGGCGACGGACACGCTGGGTGTCGTGCTTGGCTCGCCGGACTCCGTTCCCACCGCGCCCCCGCGCTGAGGGTGTAGCCCGGTCGGGTTAGAGCTCGCGGATCTTCTGGATCAGTGCGAGTGGATGGAGTGGCTTGCGCAGGATCGTGCGGATGCCGAGGTCGGCGACACTCTCCGCGACATCGACCGTTTCACCACCGCTCACGAGCAGGATTCCCGTGTTCGGTGCGTGTTGGCGGATTGCCTCGAGCACGCGTCGGAGGTCTGACCCCGCAGCGTCGGCATCCAACACGGTGGCGTCGATCGACGCTCCGTGCACGCGCAGGAGGTCCAGGGCGGCATCATGTGATTCGGCCGTCATGACGCGCATCCCTGCGGCAAAGAGCGCATCGGCGGCTTGGGCGAGCGCACTGCCCTCGCTGTTGGCGATGACCACCGTGCCGCTGATTCGCAGATCGGCGGAGGGCGTTGTGCGGGGCTCGGCGTCCTCGGGCGTCGCTTCGTCGTTGGGCGAGCTCCTGCCGGTTGTGGGCAGCGACATTGGGCGGACGATGATCTGATAGCCGCGGATCGCCCCGTTTTCGGAGGGTCTCCGCGTGGCCGAGAGAAGAGCCTCGAACGGAATGCCGTTCTTGGTGTGCAACTCCACTTCGAGGTCACCCACCGATCCCAGCGTCTTCATCTGGACCTGAAACCGCTTGATGTCCATCGGTCGGGCAAACAGCTGTCTGGCATCGAGTCCGAGGAACTCGTCTTTTGTGTAGCCGAACAGCTCGACACCCGCGTTGTTGACGTCCTCGATCTCACCGTTACGAGCGGTCAGGTAAATCGCGTCCCAACATTGCTCAAACAAGTTGCGGTACTGACGCTCACTTTCCCCGAGCCGCTCCTCTGCGTCGAGCCGCCCCTTCATGTCACGAGCAACCGCGAGCACGAAATGCTGTTTCCCGAGCACGTGACGCGCGACCGCCACCTCCACGGGAAACGTGGAGCCGTCTCTGCGGCGGTGAGTGCCCCGAAGGATCAACGGGCGGCGCGTGTCTCGCGTGTCTGTCCACTGGAGCTCGTCCTCCGGAGGAGGTTGTATCGGGAAGGCGAGGTGCAACTCGCGAAGCTGCAGGCCAACGAGGTCTTCGCGCATCCGGCCGATCCACCGTGCCGCCGTCTCGTTGACATCGATCACACGCTCGGTACGTGGGTCCGTCACAAAGATGGCCTCACCAGCCTGATCCATGAGCGTGCGGAACTGGGTCCACCCACTCTCCTCTTCTTCACGGGTGCGCGATTCCTGATCGGCGGCCGCGGTGGCACGGGTCAAGTCCGCGGTCCGCTCCTCCAAGAGCTGCTCCAGCTCGCGCTTGGACGTTTGGAGCTGCTGGAGGGTCCGCCGATACTGGGTGATATCGTGCGCAACCAGCGTTGCCGACACCACCTTCTGCTCGCGGACGTTCGGCGTGATCCGGCAGTCGAACCAGGCCTCTTCGTTGCCGCGCTGAAGACCGGCGAGCTCGAGGCGCTGCGTCTCACCCGTTTCGAACGCGGCCCGGAGCACGTCCGTGATGCCTTGATGCTGGTCGGAGGGCATCCAGTCGAGGATGCTGGTGCCAATCACCTCGTCTTCGGTGCGATCACCGAGCGAGGTGTTGGCGAACAGGATCTCGCCGGTTTCCCTGAGAATGAATACGGGATCCCGGGCGTGGCCGTTCGGCGAGGCCGCCTCGACGGGCGTTGGCGCCGATGACGATCCAGCTGGCGGCGGTGAGGGTGGACCCTCTCCACCCGGCGGCCGCTCACTCATGGGTCCCGCCGAAGAAGCCGATCGGTATCTTGCCTGCTGCTCGCGCGACAGAGAGCTCCATCTCATCTCATCCAAGTGGCCTATTCTGTTCGAATTTCTGCGCTTACGGCACTTCTCCGTCTGCCAACGTATCGCAAGAACTTTGCCTGGGGAGTGTCTGAGAAGCGCCGTCTCGGGCACGGTGTGAAGCGTGTCACCTAAGCAGTTAAACCGCAAAGGTTTGTCGGATTTCCCGCTCAGTTCATCGGGGGTTGCGCGCCCGGGGGGTCGGGCTATCCTTGAGACGAGCGAAGCGAAGCGCCACCCACGGTGGCTGGAAGTTCGATGAGCCCGGGGCGTCCCCCCGGGCTCTCTTCGCGAAGCGCGATCCGCCAGGCCGGCCCAGTTACCGGTTACCGTCGGTGTTACCTGCAGGTTACACGGAGCGGAGGCAACAGTATGCGGCGCGTGAACTGGTTCTCGGCGATTCTCGTCCTAGGGGTAGTCGCCTGCTCCGAGTCAGCGGCGCCGATTCCAACTCCTCCCTTGGACGAGGCGGACTTCTCCTCGCATCTCGGATTCCTGGCGGATGACAGTCTGTATGGGCGCGGCGCAGGCACTCCCGCCGAGCGGCAAGCAGCCGAGTATGTACGCGATGAGTTCGTGCGGTACGGGCTGGCGGCGGGCGTCCCGGGATTCTTGCAGCCGTTTTCGATCGGCGCGCAGGGGCAGTCTCCCGATGCCGGGTCAGAGTCGCAGAACGTCATTGGCGTCGTGCCGGGGTCTGGCCAGTTGGCCGGGCAGTGGGTGGTAGTCGGTGCACACTACGATCACGTCGGGTGGCGGCGCATTACCCCGGATTCGATCGTGATCTTCAATGGGGCGGATGACAACGCGTCGGGAACGGCGTTGCTGCTCGAAATGGCTCGCTTCGTCGCGCAATACTTCACGGTCGGCGAGGGGAGTGGCAGTGCACGACGCTCGTTCATGTTTCACGCGTATGGTGCCGAGGAGATCGGGCTCGTGGGCTCTCGACATTTTTGCGCGGTCCCGACGGTGCCACTGGACAGCGTGGCGGTCATGGTAAACCTGGACATGGTGGGCCGCCTCCGGGACAACCAGTTGATACTCTCGGGCGCGTCGTCGGCGACATTCGTCCCGGCTCTCCTTGCAGAGGAGAACACGACATCCCTCGACCTGGTGTTCGACGACAAGTACCTGGGCGCCAGCGACCACAAGTGCTACTACGATGCCGGAAGGCCGGTTGTCCACTTCTTCACGGGCTTGCATCCCGACTATCACTCCCCGTGGGACGACGCCGGCCTCGTCAATGGAGCCGGGGCCATCGCCGTCGGGAACCTCGCGCTGCGTGTGCTCTTGAGAGCGGCGGTGCAGGCAACGTTCAACTAGCGCCGAATTCACCTTTGCTTCACGGTGATTTTACCCGGGTGGTGCCATAGTACGATGAGGTGGGATGCACCTGCCTTAAGGAGCTCGGCACGATGCGATACTTGCCACTGCTCACGGTTCTCGCTGGCACCGTCGTCGCGCCACTTGTGGCCCAGGATGCGTCGGTCGGCGAGTTGCTGGACCGTATCAACGGTGTGCTCGAGGCCAACGCCTACGTCGATCACGACGGGCAGCAGGCGGTTTCAAAGGTGCGCATGGCGCGCAGTGGTGTGCTGGTCGTCGAAGTCGCGAAGCGGAAGGCCGGCAACGTGGTGGCCAACGAGTATGAAGTGAGCCTCGCGGACCTCGATCTTACACGTGTCACGGCGAGGAACCGCGGCACCCATGTGTCGCTGTCGCTCGGGGCTCGGGGGCCCGTCACCGTACGGCTCAAGTGCACGATGGCCGGTGGGACCACGCACGAGTGGAACCTCCCTGAAGACGACGAGATCGCCGTGGAGTTCGCGAAGAACGATGCGGCGTCGAAAGACCTGACCACGTGGATTCGGGAGTTGATCCGGTTGGCGCGTCAGCAAGCCTGACCGACCTGCAGCACCCGAGAGAGGTCCTTTCGGTTCTCGCGGCCGCGGCTGGTGCCATGTCCGCAATTACGGTATCCTCGCGTCGTACCAAAACTCATGATGGTCGGGAGCGCCGTCGTTGCGGCTACCTCGGCGGCCCCGACGGGGCGCGCCCTCGGTTGAAGGGGTAATCCGAGCACGAGTTCCGGCCCCCGTGCTACGGTGCGCGTCACTAAGGAGAGAAACGATGGCCTCGTCCCACCATGTCGATCCGTTCCCGCTGAGCGAAGACACGACCCGCTACCGACGCGTGACCGATGACTACGTGTCGGTGGTGCGGTTCGACGGCCATGACGTGCTCAAGGTCGAACTTGCTGGACTCACCCGTCTCGCGCGAGAAGCGATGCGCGATGCGTCGTTCTTGCTCCGCACTGCACATCTGCAACAGGTTGCGGCAATCTTGGATGATCCGGAGGCCAGCGACAACGACCGCGCGGTCGCACTGGCGATGTTGCGCAACGCCGAAGTTTCGGCGGAGTTCGTCTTGCCGTTTTGTCAGGATACGGGAACTGCCACGATCTATGCCAAGAAGGGGCAGCATGTGTGGACGGGTGGCGGGGACGCCGCGGCGATTTCCGATGGCATCCGCGAGACGTATGCGCATGAGAACCTTCGCTACTCGCAGACCATTCCACTCACGGTCTACGATGAACGCAACTCTGGCAACAACCTTCCCGCCCAGATCGACATCCTGGCGACGGACGGGATGGCATACGAGTTCCTGTTCGTGGCGAAGGGCGGGGGCTCCGCCAACAAGACCTATCTGTTCCAGGAGACGAAAGCCCTCCTCGAGCCTCAGAAGCTCGTCGCGTTCCTGACCGAAAAGATGAAGACGCTTGGCACCGCGGCGTGTCCCCCGTACCACTTGGCGTTCGTCATCGGCGGCACATCGGCTGAAGCCAACCTAAAGACGGTGAAGCTGGCGACCACCGGGTACCTCGATGGGCTGCCGGGCGAGGGGAGCGAGACGGGGCAGGCCTTTCGCGACCGCGAGTTGGAATCCCAGCTCCTGGAGGCAGCGCAACACACGGGGATCGGGGCACAGTTTGGGGGCAAGCACTTCGCCCTGGACGTTCGGGTCGTCCGCCTTCCACGACACGGTGCGTCGTGTCCGATCGGGATGGGTGTCTCGTGCTCTGCCCATCGCAACGTGAAAGCGAAGATCACTCGCGACGGCATATGGATCGAGCAACTCGAGCGCGATCCCGGCCGCTTCATCCCGTCTCAGTATCGCCAACGGGAGGAGCCGGGTGTCGTGCCGGTCGATCTCGACCGGCCCATGAAGGAGGTTCTTGCAGAGCTGAGTCGACATCCGGTCAAGACGCGTCTGTCGCTCACCGGCACGATGGTCGTGGCACGAGACATCGCCCACGCCAAGATCAAAGAGCGAATCGACCGGGGTGAGGACCTGCCACAGTACATCAAGGATCATCCAGTCTACTATGCGGGACCTGCCAAGACCCCTGAGGGTCTACCCTCAGGGTCGTTCGGCCCGACAACGGCTGGACGGATGGACTCCTACGTCGATCTGTTCCAGTCGCACGGCGGATCGCTGATCATGATCGCGAAGGGGAACCGGAGCCGCGCGGTGACCGAGGCCTGTGCGCGACACGGCGGCTTCTACCTCGGTTCCATTGGTGGTCCCGCAGCGCTGCTTGCGAAGGAGAACATCCGGCACGTGGAATTGATCGAGTACCCCGAGCTGGGGATGGAGGCCGTCTATCGCATCGAAGTCGAAGATTTCCCGGCGTTCATCTTGGTCGACGATAAGGGGAACGACTTCTTCGCGGACCTGGCATAATGGATCTCAGCGCAGAGACAGCGCTCGCCGCCGCCCGACGCGTTCGGAACACGTTCTGTCCTCTTCATGGCATCGTTTGTGCTTCACGGTTTCTTCACACCCCGTGTGGTAACTTTGCGCAGTCGGTGACGAGGAGCGTGCGATGCTCGCGCGGCAATGTAGCATGCCGGTCAAACGCCCGAAGGGAAAAGACCTGCAGGAGCGGCTGAGGGATTGCGAAGCCCTTCTTCGAGGCATGAATCCCGAAGAGGGATACGAGTGGCCCAGGGCCGAGGACCGTGAGGAAGTCATCGTCGACGATCGCTAGCTGCAATTGCGTGACATGACGGACGCCCGGCTCGCCGGGCGTTTTTTGTGTGTGCAGCGCAAGAGTACGTGGGCGCTCAAGGGGGGAGAATGACACTCAATGTGAAGGCGCTAGCATTCGCGGGGGCTGTGTCTGTGGGCGGGGTGTTTCTGTTGGCTGGGCTCGGCAACCTGCTGTGGGCATCCTACGGGACCGCACTTCTGGACGTGGGAGCTTCGATCTATCCTGGCTACAATGGGCCGGACGGGTTTGCCTCGGTCGTGGTCGTGACGCTCTACGCCGCGCTCGATGGAGCCATTGGTGGGGCGCTCCTGGCGTGGCTCTACAATCTCATGGCCAAGAAGGTCGGCGAGAGAGCGCCTCGCATGACGGCGTAGCGAAGCGGACACGGCTCATGGGGCCGGAACATCCGCTTCCTGACGGGGGTTCTGAGGAGGATGCGGACGATAGGGCTCCACCCACATCGGGTCTGTGCCAGCGTGCGCCGGTCGGCGCTTCTCGTGGCATTCGCCCTTCCAAGCTGCGCGGTAGAACCGACAGTCGATCCGTCTCTGTATGTCGCGTCAGGGTTCACGGACCAAGTGTTCCAGTTGGATGCGGCGAGCGGTGCGGTGGTCGAGACGTTCTCCCTCGATGTTCGACGCGCCGAGACCGATGAGCCCCATGCATTGGAGCGCGATCCACGCGGCCGCTTTTGGTATGTGTCGCTGGCGCACGGCGATCCCACGCTCTGGAAATACGAAGTCGGCAGCAATCGGTTGGTCGGACGGGTAGCCTTGGGGACGGCCGGTGCTGGGCGCATCGGGATCACACCCGACGGCACGCGAGCGTTCATTCCCGACTACTACCGGTCGGGTGGTGCGCTTCGGAGCGAGGTTGCAGTGGTGCGACTCGAGACGCTCGACGTGATAGAGCGACTCACGATCTGCGTCGCGCCGCACGACGCGAAGGTCGATCCATCCGGCGCGCTCGTCGCGATCGCATGCAGCAAGAGTGACGAGATCGTCGTGTTGGACGTCGCGACCCTCCAAGAGCGGAATCGCTTTTTTGTAGCCGCCGATCCCGGCGATCCTGGCTTCCCGCGCTACCGGCCTCTGAATCTCGTGTGGTCGCCTGCGGGCGATCGCCTCTACGTCGCACTGCAGAAGACCAGCGAGGTGCGGGCGTTCACCAGAGAAGGCGCGCTGCGTGATCAGGTGAGTGTGGGAGCGGGTCCGGCCCAACTCGCGATCTCACGAGACGGCCGAATGCTGGCCACCGCGAATCGGGGTGACGGGTCGTTGTCGATCGTTGAGCTTCCGGAACTCGCAGAGCGGGCTCGCGTCCCGCTGGGCGTCGCGCACCCTCATGGGATTACGCTTGCCCCCGATGGGCGGAGGGCCTTCGTCACCTACGAGGGGGACACGTCGACACCGGGAGGGGTGGTGGCCGTCGATGTGACGCAGCGTGAGGTGGTGTGGGAGACGGTAGCTGGCGCGTTCACTCTGGGAATCATTTATGTGCCGTAGTCGAAGACGGCAACTTGCCATCGGTCTTGCGGCCGCGGCCCTCGCGGCGTGCAGTGAGTCCGCTGGGCCGGGAGGGACAGCGGCACTCGCGTTCGAGCCCGCCGTGATTCAGTTGGACACCCTCCGCCAATCGGGGGCAGTCATTCGCAACGTGGGCACGCTCCCCGTAGGACCCGTCACGATGGTGGCGGGCGCGGTGCGCGATGCCGGCGGCCAGCCGGTGGTCGGTCCCGCGCTCACCGTCGCGCCCGGCGACATCGCGACGCTCAACCCCGGTCAGGAACGCGCGCTTGACCTCGCCATCGTGGGAGCGGACGCGCTGCCGGCAGGCCAATACCGCGTGCAGCTCGACGCCCACGTGCAGGCGGCGGTCTTCGCGAGCATCGCGCTCGATTTCCGGATCGCCGCCCTGCCACCCGGAGCACCCGGCAACACGGTGGCCATCGTCACCGGTCTGACGGACGTGCGTCAGGGCGACGTGGCCTCCTACAGCGCTGAGGTACGCGACTCGACGGGGGCGCTGGTTGCCGGTGCACCGATGCAGTGGTCGCTCGCCCCGAACACCGCGGGGCTGCTCCTGTCCGACGGTCGCATGGTTGGCTACGGCGCCGGCGTGGCGCAGGTAATCGCCCGCTCCGGTAGCGCAGCAGACACGGTGACAGTGACGATCGCCGACCGGTCGTTGTCGGGTTCTCTTTCTCCGGTGGGTCGTGGCGCAGTGAGCGAACGGTTCACGTCAGATCTCTGGGTGCACAATGGGGTTGCCTACACCGGCACGTGGGGCGGGCGGACGCGGAACGACTCGACCCGGTTTGGCAACGCGCTCTTCGCCTGGGATGTGAGCGACCCTGCCATGCCGGTGTTGACCGACTCCGTGATCGTGGACGCGAGGGTCGTGAATGATGTGAAGATCCGCTCTGACGGGTCACTGGCGGTCATTACGCACGAGTCGGCGTCCGATGCCCAAAACGGCGTGACGCTGCTCGATCTGACGGATCCGCTCCACCCCACCGTCATCACCCGGTTCACGTCGACGCTCGAAACCGGTGTGCACAACGCCTGGATCGAGGGCGACTACGTCTATCTCGTGGTGGACGGAAGCTCGCCAACCAGCGGACTGCGGGTACTCGACATCAGTGATCCGCAGAACCCGCAGATCGTGGCGGGGTTCTACGCTGGTTTCAGCTTCCTGCACGATGTCTACGTCCGCGACGGGCTCGCCTTTCTGTCGCATTGGAACGCAGGCCTTGTCATCCTCGACGTGGGGAACGGGATCGCTGGCGGGACCCCTGCGAATCCTGTCGAAGTCAGCCGGCGCCCCACGGCCGGCGGGCAGACGCACAACGCGTGGTACTGGCCCGATGCGGGCTACGTCTTCGTGGGTGAGGAGGACTTCGGGACACCGGGCATCATGCACGTGGTGGACGTGCAGGATCTTCGGACGCCACGCGAGGTCGCCACCTTCCGCGTTCCCGGAACCACACCGCACAATTTCTGGCTCGACGAGTCGAATGGCGTGCTGTATCTGGCATGGTATGACAACGGTGTGCGGGTGCTGGATGTGACGGGTGAGCTGCTGGGAGAGCTGGATCGGCAGGGTCGGGAGATCGTAGGCCTCCAGTATGGCGCGGGCGTGGGGTGTCCGTCGAGCTCAGGTACCGGCACGTGCGCGTGGGCGCCCCAACTCGAGGGCGACCTGCTCTACGTCTCCGATATGAACACTGGTCTGTGGGTGTTTCGCCCGAGCTTCTGAGTCGTGGGGTCACAGATGCGCGCAGCGGCTCCGTTGAGTAGCGTTCTACGACACGATGCTCGACACGATCAAGCGGTTCTTCGAGCGGCACCTCGCGGCCCCTCCCTCGACGGATGAGCCGGCGGCGGATGCCCCACCGGTGCGGAATCAGCTGGCGCTCGCAGCCTGCGCGCTCTTGTTGGAGCTCGCGCACGCCGACGACGAATTCAGCCAGGCCGAACAACGGCACATCGAAGAAACGCTGACTCGTCATTTCAATCTCGACGAGGACACCGTGGCCGAGCTCATCCGGCTGGCCGACCAGGAGCGCCGCAGCTCGGTCGACCTCTATCAGTTCACATCTCTGATGACGGCGAGTTACGACGAGGGCCAGCGCATGGTGCTGGCGGAGATGATGTGGGGTCTCGTGTACGCCGACGGGACGGTGGCGAAGCACGAATCTCATCTCATGCGCAAGCTGTCGCAGTTGCTCGACTTGCGCCCAGGATATTTGGCGGAGGCGAAGCAGCGCGCGCTGAAGACACGGATTGATTGAACCGTCTCATGCCCACCACGCTCTCGACCCGATTCCTCGATCACGCCCGCGCGAACGGGCTCTTCCCCGCGCCTGGCCGCGCACTCCTGGCTGTGAGCGGTGGTGCCGATTCGGTCGCAATGCTCGAGCTCTTCACGTCCGTGGCAGATGAGTTGGGTCTCGATCTTGTGGTCGCACATGTGGACCACGGTATCGCGCCCAACAGCTCCGAGGTGGCGCGAGACGTAGAGCAGTTGGCCGCGGGGGCGG
>JAOTWK010000075.1 GCA_029862935.1 Gemmatimonadota bacterium
CTGCGCGACGACCACGGGTCTGCCCGGCTCGACAAGACGAAGGTCCGCCTCAAGCCACGCCAGCTGGTCGGCGTCCAGATATCCGATGTATCCGGCACCGTGCCAGAACACGTCGTCCAGAATCACATAGTGGACCGCACCTCGATTGAACGAGTAGTACCGAGGCCCAAAATGCCGACTGAAGGTCGCCGTGGACGCTTCATCCGTGCGCCCCTCGTAGTCCATGTCGTGGTTCCCCACAACTTGAAAGAAGGGCACGCTCATTCTCGCAACACCGCGCTCGTAGTCGGGATAGAGCTCGAGGTTGTCGAACATGATGTCGCCACACGCGATCCCGACGACTGGTCGCCCGCCGAGCCCTGCAACGGTTCGCTGGACGTCCGGCACCGATTGCTCGTGAAACCACTGCATCTCCTGCGCATCTTCGGTCTGGATATCAGCGAGGAGGAGGGCGACATGCTCCTCGTCTCCAGCGTCGAGCGGCTCGAATTCGAACGACGCGCGCATCTCGCTTCGTGCGTTGAGCGCGAGCGATTGATAGAACCGGGCAGTGCCGGTGGCATGCTGGGGGATGGCGTATCCCGACGGCACGCTCACCGTCACAAACGGTCGCTCCGCAGTCGTCACCAGCTCGTACGCACCGTCGGCGGCCGTCTCGACCACTGAGCGGCCGTCGCTCACGGCGACGCGGGCCAGGCCGCGGCCCCGGCTCGAGACCGTCCCGCGCACCCGCACGGGCGAACCAGCGCGTGCCGTGGTCCGCAGCACGCGATAGGGATCGCGGAGCACCAACTCCGGGATGGCGAGCCCGGCCATCGCAGACGCCGAAATCTCGAGAAACGACCGACGGTCAACCACAGGACGCGCCATGCAATCCTCCGAGCTGAGGAATGGGTGATAAGTTATCGCGCGGACATGAGGGGCGCATCACGGCCAGTCTCACTGAGCTGGAAAACGGATTGGATAAGAGCGATGTTCACCGTACGGCTGAAACCGAAGTGCCCAACACCTCGTCAGAGGAAGTAGCGTTCCTGGAGGGCTGCCATGGAGCACGCACTCATCGGCCTGATCGAGCCGGTCGTCGTCTTCGCGACGCTGTTCGGTGTCGCGTTCGGGGTCAAGTTCCTCGTGTGGGGCAAGGGTCCGATCCGACGCCCCCGTCTGCCCGCCAACGTGCCGGAACTCGATCAGCGGCTGACTGACATCGAGGAGCGCCTGGAGCAGACCGCAGGCGTCCTGGGGCAGCTCACCGACCAGCTCGCCGACGTCGACGAGCGCATGGAATTCACAGAACGTATGTTGGCGCGGCGTCGCATGGACACGCCCCCGGCGCTCGAGCTTCCCGAACGCGAGCGGGAACCCGGCAGGTCCTGACCTCGGCTCTCTAGCTCAGGCAAGGGCAACGTCGGCACTGAGACCTGTCCGGTTCAATGCGAGCAGCAGTAGACAGCCATCGCCGTCGCAACTACCTTCTTGACCTTCTATCCGATCAACGACATCCCCGTTCAGATCCAAGGAGACACCATGCGAGTCAGCGTCGGCCTCTTGCTGTTTGGAGCCGTAGCCTCCCCGCTGATGGCTCAGCAGGACGTGCAAATCCAAACGGTCGCAGCCGCCCCGGGAATCCATATGCTCGTGGGAAGCGGCGGGAACATTGGCGTCTCATCGGGCCCGGACGGCGTCTTCGTGATCGACGACCAGTACGCGCCGCTCACGTACAAGATCGTGGTCGCTATCCGCCGCTTCAGTACCGAGCCGATCCGGTTCGTGGTCAACACCCACTGGCACGGTGACCACGTGGGTGGCAACGAGAACATGGGAGAGCTGGGCGCGCTGATCGTAGCCCACGACAACGTGCGCGGGCGGATGAGCGTCAAGCAGGTGATGGAGGCGCTTGGCCGCACGGTGCCGGCCTCACCGAAGGGGGCGCTTCCCGTGGTCACGTTCAGCGAGACCACAACGTTTCACTTGAACGGCGACGAGCTGTACGTCTTCCACGTCCCTCATGCCCATACGGACGGGGATGCCATCATCCATTTCCGCCGAGGAAACGTCGTGCACATGGGGGACACGTTCTTCAATGGGGCCTATCCGTTCATCGACTTGGGAAGCGGTGGCAGTATCGACGGGATGATTCACGCCGCGGATGCCGTCCTGGCCCGCATCGATGGAGAGACGAAGATCATCCCTGGCCACGGAGCGCTCGGCACCCGGGCCGATCTCAAGGCCTATCGAGACGTGCTCGCCATCGCCCGTGACCGGGTCACCGATGCGATCGCCAAGGGGATGACCCTGGAGCAGGCCAAGGCTGCCAAGCTCATGGCGGAGTATGACGAGGCATGGGGCCAGGCGTTCATCAATCCCAATCAGTTCGTGGAGTTCGTGTATCGGAGCCTGCGAGCACAATGACCCGACGCGCATCAATGAAGCGTGTAACAGTTGCTTGCCTGGTGGCGCTGCCGGTCTTCGCGTCGACCGTGGTGGCGCAGGAGTCGCCGTACGTGACGGTCGAGGGCCGTCTGATCAAGGCGCTTTCCGCGGAGGAGGTCGACGGGTACGTCGCCGGCCGCGGAATGGGCTTCGCCCTCGCGGCGGAGTTGAACGGCTATCCCGGTCCGCGCCACGTGCTGGAGCTCGCCGACAGCCTCGGCCTCGATGCCCCCCGGCGTGACTCGGTTCGGGCCGTGTTCGATCGCATGCACGCGGAGGCAGTCCGTCTCGGTACCGGGATCGTCGCCGCCGAAGCGGCGCTGGATTCGGCGTTTGCCCAACGGCGGATTGCCGCACACGAATTGAGTGACCGGCTCGCGAGGATCGCAAGCCTGCGGGGCGAGCTTCGCTACGTGCACCTGGCGGCACATCTCGAGGTGACCGCCCTGTTGTCAGATCACGAGCGCTACGAGTACCAGCGGCTACGAGGATATACGGGGAACCACCGGATGGAGCACGGTGCGCACCAGCAGCATCGGTAGCACTGCAAGCGCAATCTGAGAGGAGCCGCGCACGATGAACGTGAGAGCGCTGTTGATGGCCGGAGCGAGTGCCTTGGCGATCGCACTCGGAGTGCTCCTCGTCATGCGTGGGGTCGCCAGCACGCCCCCCTTAGGCCCAATCGACGGGGGCGAGCTGCCGCCCACCGACCTCGAGCGCGTGAGCGCCGGTGACGCGGCCCCGGACTTCTCGCTCCGCGCGCTGTCCGGCGATGTGCACAGGCTCTCCGACTATCGGGGCGACCGGAACGTGGTGCTCGTGTTCTACCGAGGCCACTGGTGACCCTACTGCGCCGGTCAGCTCGTGAAGCTGAAGGGCTTACTCACTGAGCAGCAGAAGCGGACGACCCAGATCTTGGCCGTGTCGGTTGACGGCCCCGAGAACCTTCAGAAGATGGTTGATCGGATCTCCCTGGAAGACGGGGTGGCGCCCGACTTCCCGCTCCTCTCTGACCCGGGTCACGCCGTTATCGATCGTTACGGCCTATTTAATCCTGCCGATCCCAGAGGCCGCGAGATCACACACCCCGCAACGTTCGTGATCGATACCGCCGGCATTGTACGCTGGAAGATGGTTGAAGTGAACTACAAGATTCGGCCAACCAACGAGGATGTATTGAGGGAGCTGGGGGAGTTGGGACAGGAATTAGACGACTGAGACGATGGGGACGACCTAGACGACTTCTTGTCCCCGTCTCGGACCGTCTTTGCCTAGTCCGTCTTCGACCGTCTCAGGGGGTCTTGGATCGCGTCTCCACCCGCACGCCTCGCTTGGCGAGTTCGCTCGTGAAGCGATCGAATGGCACGTCTCTGACTGGCGAGAGCAGACCGCGACCAGAGATGTCCCCTGAGTTGATCAGTTGCGCACCGATGCTCGCTGTGAAGCCGACCAGGCGGCTCATCGCGGTGAAGCCTGTCTCGAGATCACGTCGGTCGATCACCTGGTAGATGATACGCCCGGGCTTCCCTGCCCGCGTGCCGGCCACGTCGACCCGGAGTATCGCGAGATCCTGTTCTGCTTCCCCGTACTGCAGGTGCGGCTCGAGCGCCCTTGCGAGGTAGCGCTTTCGGTCAATCGGGCGCCCATCCACGAGTACAGGATCGTCATCCAGCAGATGAAGGTCAGCGATCTTCCCCCAAAACGCCAAATGGCCGGGCCAGCGCAGTGAATACCGTCCGGCCTGACGCAGGGTCGACAGATCGAGCCCCAACGTCGTGAGGCACTGTACGAAATCCTCGTTGGGATAGGCTTCCAACCTACCCAGCCCCTCGATATCGAGCTCGTGCGTGTGCTGGCTCGCGAAGATGTCCGTTTCTGGAATCGTCACGGCTGCTCCATCCCGCACCACGCGCGCGGCGCGACGATACCCCCGCAGTACGCCCTCGAATGTCCAGCTGACCTTGTAGTTGATCGGATTGTCTGCTGCTTCTGGCGCGGGAATGCCCGCTCCGTAGCTCATGACTTCGGTCACCGTGTCGAACTGCCGCACCGCTTCGCCCAACAAGACAAGATCGATACCTGGATCCAGGCCGAACTCTGGAAGGAGAGCTACCGACCGATCCCGTGCTGCCCGCGACATCTGTTGGAGACCGGGCGTCACGAAGAACGTGTTGACGTAGTGCACTCCACGATGCACCGCGCACTCTGCGATCCGGTCGATGAACTCCGGCGGCAGCAAATCGACCACAATGTCGACGCTGCGTTCGAAGAGACGCTCGACCGCGCCCATGTCCGATGCGTCCACCGCTTCACACTGCACCCGGCTGCCGTAACCCATGCGCCGCACGAATGCCAGCAGAGCGTCGATGTCACGATCCGCCGCTACGATATCGGTAACTCGGTCACTTTGTGTCAGGTCATGCAACGCGAGTTTGCCTTGCATGCCAACGCCCAGGAGGAGCACGCGCATGGGAGCGATGATAAGGATCCGAGAGGCAGGAGTCTAGGAGCGGGGGGATGGAGCGGGGGGGCGGAGGAGACCGGCTACAAACGACTGTGACGACTGCTCACGCTCCTGTCCGACCGTCTTCGACCGTCGTGAGCCGTCTCTAGACCGTCCTGGACCATGTCAGTCCGTCTTCGTCAACACCTCCACACACTGCACGACCACGGCTGCCATTCGCTCCACGGCCGCTGCCGCGCGGAGCATCTGGTCTTCGGCCTCTTGCCACTGGCGTTGTTCGATCCCCTCACGAAGGCCGGGCAGCGTTTTGACGCCGTAGCCCGTGTAGAACCCCGGCGCGTAGACCGTGTGGCGGAACCACGGCCGCCGCGGCAGGCCCGCATCGTCACGCAAGGCCCGCTCGGCACGGGCGAGGATCCCATTGAGCCGATCCGCGTCGGCCCTCGACACGCCGTCGGTTGCCATCCGCTGCTCGAGCAGCGCGTCGTACCGGGCAGCCGCTTTCGCCAACCGTGCGGACGCGTTCTGGAGCGGTGCCATGTTGATATACGGTACAGCTTCCTCGAGTGACGGCGGCACGTACGGCTCCACGGGATCAGCGGCCAAACGATACGCTCCATCCGTGACGAGCGCATTGGACCGCTCCGTTTGCGCTCGCATGTCGTCCGCCAGCTTCACCACTTCGTCGACGTATCCGCTGAGCGTTTCCGCAAGGTTGCCAAACCTGAGGGGCAAAACCTCGGCATTCGCGAGGCGGAGCGTCATGCGCCCCATCGTCTGGACGAGCGCCACACCATATGCGAATCGGGGATCGCCGAACCGGGCATAGTGATCGAACGAGTCGAAGATCGAGTGATACGATCCCCCACCCCCTTCACCCCCGAAGTTGACCATCAACGACGGAATCGCGAGATGTTGGAGAAACGCTGTGTAATCGGAGCCCGACCCGAGCGCGTCGATACGGAGATCAACGGGGGCATCGGCCTCGCCATGTGCCACGCGTTCCCGCGCGTGGAGCCGTTGCCACACGCTCACGTCGGTCTGCGGGTCCGTCACGTCCCTCGCAACCTGATTGACGAACCGCTCGAGGGTGTGCGACCCACCGACATTGAGGAAGCCACGGAAGTTGCTGTCGGTGTTGAGATAGGCGACCGCCTTCTCGTCCAGCTCCTGGGCATAGTGCTCGACCCATTCGGTCGACCCCAAGAGCCCGGGCTCTTCGGCATCCCACGCCGCGTACACCACCGTGCGCCCGGGCCGCCAGCCGGCCCTCGCGAGTTCCCCGACCACGCGGGCCTCCTCCATGAGTGCAACCATCCCGCTCATCGGATCCGCTGCCCCAAAGACCCAGGCATCGTGATGGTTACCGCGCACGACCCACTGGTCCGGGGCGACAGTCCCTGCAAGCGTGGCAATGACGTTGTAGACGGGCTCGAGGCGCCAGTCGAATGCGAGCTTGATGCGCACCGTCGCCGGACCGGGTCCAATGTGATACGTGATCGGCAACCCCCCGCGCCACCCGCTCGGGGCCACGGGACCACCCAACGCATCGAGTAGCGGCTGGGCATCGGCGTAGGAGATAGGCAGAACCGGAATCTTCATGAGCGTGGCCGATTCCGACCGCGCCAACCGGTCAGCGTCACGCGTGGCCCCTCGGAACGGTGTCAACGGATCACCGGGATAGGTCGGCATGTCCACGACCGAGCCGCGCTGCACCCCCGCCGCCATGCGCCACGCACCACCCGGATACACATCTCCCTGTCGGTACCCGTCATTGAACGGGTCCGAATACAGGATGCAGGCCACGGCACCATGCTCGGCTGCCACCTTCGGCTTGATGCCACGCCACGAAGCGCCGTACCGCGCGATCACGATCTTGCCCTCGACGCTGACCCCACGACGCTCCAGCTCCTCGTAGTCCTCGGGGATCCCGTAGTTCACGTATACCAGCTCCGCGGTGACGTCGCCGTCTGCGGAGTAGGCGTTGTACGGGGGTAACCGTCCCTCGACGATACCGCTCGTTCTGTCTTCCGGGATGGTGGGCTCTCGCAGTACGGCGCGGAACTGGGTCGGCGCCAGCAGCTCGACGGCCCGCTCGGTGGGCGTCGGAAACAGGACGTGGAAGGTGTCGATGGTTACGTCGTAACCCCAGGTGCGGAACTGCTCCGCGATCCACTCGGCATTCTCCTTGGTATGCGTCGCCCCCACGTGATTGGGCGCGGCCGCGAGGCGCCTCATCCAACGCTCCAAATTCGCCGCGTTCACGGCGGCGTCGAATTGAGCCTCCACGGCGCGTTGCCGGGCCGCTCCATCTGCGGTAAACCCGAGCAGCGGGCCCTCGCTGAGCGAGTGCGGGGCGAAGGTGAGTGCCGCGGCCGCCAGGACAATGCCGGAGAGTCGCTGATCCATTGCTCATTCACTCGGATGCAGGTGACCGAACGGACAGGCGCCTGGCAAAACGCAGGCGCCCGTCAGGTGAGAAACCAAGGTGCTGACCGTTTACCGCCGACGGCGGAGCGTCTCCCAAATGGCCGGGTCCTCGGGACCGAGGACCCACGCGGAAAAGCCACGCAAGCCAAACTCGTCGACCACCGAGAGCTTGGCCTCAAAACTCCGTACGTCCTCCAGGAAGATCCACTCGAACGTTCCACCCCTGGAGTAGAACCCGAACGGAACCTGGTGCTGGTCGCTCCACTGCAGCTCGGCACCATGTCGCTCGAGCAGACCGAGTGCCCACGCGTGGCTCACTCCCTCACTGTACGAGCGGGCCATCTCCGGCACGATCTTATCTTCCTGCGAGACGTACCAGTGCTGCGAGCCCAGTGGGATGCCCATAGAGAGCTTCTCGGCTGGCATGAACTCCAAGAAGTAGCGGACCACCTCCCGCACCCAAGGGATACCCGCTTGGGGACCGGGTGGCGTGCGGCGCGTGTGCTGAGAATAGGTCATCAACGAGATGAAATCACCCGCCTCGGCAATCGCGCGCAGATCATAGCCGGAACGCCAGTTTTCGAACAGCCACGCGTGGTAGCGGGTTGGTCCCGGCAAGACGTCCGGGCGGTGCACTACGGCCATCGAAATCTGAAACCCGGCTCGGTGCAAGGCATCAGCCGCTTCCTGATAGAATCGCGTGTACGCATCGCGGTCCGCGATGTTGATGTTCTCAAAGTCGAACTGAATCCCTGAGAACCCGTGTCGCCGACACAGCTCGACCATACTGCGCACTGCGCGCGCGCGGGCCGTATCACTCGCGAGAAGCGCAGAGAGCATCTCCTGATTGAACCCCGGATTGAGAATCAGGGCCATGACCGCCACGTCATGAGCCCGAGCCAGCGCGATGATGCGTGGATCGACCTCACCCCACACGATTCCCTTGTCGTTGACCGCGTACGACGAGGCGCCAATGATGGAGATCTGGTCGATGTGCGCGAGCAGACTTTCGTAGCTCGTCTCACGATCGACGTAATAGAACAGCCGCTCGATGCGATCTTGGGCGGCGACGGACGAGGCCATCGCCCCGAGCACCACCACGGTGCTCAGGACGCGGCCCCATCTCAGATGAACCCCCAATCTGCGGGGATGTCCCGACGCTAACCGCACGGATTGCTCGGATTCGCGTCGCACTCCTGCTGCGGGATCGGCAAGTACGTGAACACCGGTGTGGTGGTCAGCGCCGTGCCGAAGCGGCGAGTGTCCTCCCACCGCTGACCCTGCATGTACAGCTCATACCGCCGCTCGTAGGCGATCTGTGCGAGCAACTCTGCCTCATCATCCAACGCGATATCCGGCAGCGCCGGTAAGTTGGCCAGCGGCTCATCCACTGAAGAACTGCTTTGGGTCCGCACGTCGTTCACGAGTGTGCGGGCTTCGGTGAACTGTCCTTGCCGCGTCAGCGCTTCCGCCTTGATGAGCCGCATTTCGTCCGGCAGGTACACTGGGTACGGCTCATTCGGCGTCGCATACTTGCGCAGCGGCAAGAGCAGTGAGTCCGGGTTTCCGGGGAACGGCGCCGCAAGGTCATCCACCCAATAACTCACCCGCCCGTCACCCGCCTCTGCCTGCAGAGCCCAACTCTCGAGCGGAAATACATACTCCGCCTGGAGACTCAGGTTCTCGATCGGATTCCGGTTGGGATCGGGATACGGAAACACCGACAACACCGACAGATCGACCCGATCGGCGGCCGTGATGGCCTCGGCGTACTGGCCATCGATCAAGTAGTACCGCGCCAGCATGGCATCGATGGTGTTTCTGAGATCGAAGCCAGTACCCAACGCGCGGCTGCGGAAGCCCGAGAGGTCCGCATCGCTGAAGCCGGCGATGTCGCTGCGTGCCGACTCCAACAGAGACAGCGCTTCAGTGAGTACGGCAGCACGTGGTTGTGGCACCGGGCCCTCGACGCTGATGTCGATCGGGACTTCCTCGTATATCGTGACAAGCGTGCCGAACGCCATGGCCTTGAATACCTTTGCCACGGCAAGCAGCCCGGCATCGAACGCCGGCCCGATGTCGAAATTCGGCGCGTTGTCGAGCAGGGCATTGGCAGATCGAATCGTTCGGTACGCGGCTGCCCACGGCGCCTCCACCACCGCGAACGCCGGGTCGAAGCTCTCGCCGTCCAACAGAGACCGGTACGAGATGAGTGAACGGGATCCCGTCCCCCACTCGTCCGTCCCCAGCGACCCGGGGATCAAGAAGTCATCGATGTCCGATGCATACTCGCTTTGCATTCCGACCGCGGCGGCAATGATCCCTTCGATCGAGGTAAACACCGCCTCTTCGGTCGGCGCATTGGGATTGGTGAGATCGAGCTCACATCCTCCGAGGCTCAGGAGGACGACCAATACGATCCCACACCGCGACAGCAACAGTTGTTTGCTCGTCATGGTGCCGCCCTCCTAAAAGTTGAGTCCGAGACTGAACGTGAACGTTCGCGGCAATGGTGTCGTCGCAAAGTCCACGCCGCGAGACACGGTACTCGCCGAGAACATGTTCACCTCCGGATCGAGGCCGCGATAGCCCGTGAACGTCAGCAGATTACGGCCGGCAAGTCGGAGCGTGAGGCTCTCGGCGCCGATCCGCCGCACGAAGGGCTGGTCGATGCGGAACTGCACCGCGACCTCCCGCAACCGTACGAACGTGCCGTCTTCGACGTACTCCTCGTAGACATTGATGCGGCCGTTCGGATTGAGCGCGAAGGTGCGTGGAATGGTGTCCCCCGTGACCTCGCGGTCGACGATCCTGTCTGCACCGAAGTACTCTGAGATACGTCGGGTGAAGTTGGCAACATCATTGCCGAAGCGACCGTCGAGCAAGAAGCTCACCTGCACGTTTTGCCCGATGGCGACGGTACTGCTCAAGCTGGCAATGAGATCTGGATTGGGATCACCGATGACCCGCCGGGCATTCGCAGTGCTAAGGAGAGCCCCGGTAACGGGATCGATAACCGAATCGCGTCCTCGAATCGGCAGGCTGTTGGCGTCGTAGGCAATGCTGCCGTCGGGATTGCGCGCGTAGATCCCGCCAAGAAAGACCCCGATCGGTTGCCCTTCGACCACCGCATTGAGATAATCGAAGACCAACGTATCGGTCGCGGTCACGAGCTTCTCGATCTTGTTGCGATTCGCTGCGAGTTGCAGCCGCGTCTGCCAACTGAACGTCGGCGTGCTCACATTGACCGTCGTGAGTGCGGCTTCCCACCCCTTGTTGCCCAGCTCGCCGATGTTCTGGAACTGGTTCTGCACGCCGAGGCTGGGCGGCAGCGGGACGGCCAACACCAGGTCGGTGGTCTTCTTGTTGTAATAGGTGAACTCGAGCTGCGCGCGGTCGTCGAACAGGCCGGCATCCACGCCAAACTCGAACTCTCGCTGCCGTTCAGGCTTGAGGTCAGGATTTCCGGCCGTGTTGCTGGGCACGAGGCCCGGCAGGCCGCCGTATGCCACGTCGAAGTAGTTCTCGAACCGACTGTACAACCCGGGTGGCTGGCCACCGGTCTGACCATACGCTGCCCGGAGCCGCATGGAGCTCACGGTTGCGCCGAGCGAATTGCGCCAGAAATCCGTTTCGCCAATCACATACGACAGGCTGACCCGTGGGAATAGCTGCCAGCGCTCGTCCGTACCGAAGGCAGACGATGCATCGAGGTTGACGCCACCGGAGACGTAGAGCTTGTCGTTCAAGCTCACCCGCTCCTCGAGGAACCAGTCCACCGTCCGGAACTCGGAAATCGATTGCGAGGCAAACTGCGTAGCGCCGCCGACCAGCGTCTGCCCAGGCGGAAGATCGCGGGCCGATGCGCTTACCACTTCGCCTCGGTCATTGGTGTAGCGGAAACC
>JAOTWK010000581.1 GCA_029862935.1 Gemmatimonadota bacterium
GCGGCCAGTTTGTACTTTAGAGCCGCGTACTCCTCGGCCACGGACGGGGAGGAACGGAGGCAATCGCGGAACCGGAGACGTTCCTGCCAGAGGCGACTGCGGTAGGGCACCAAATGGAGGTGGTGGGTTCGGAGAGAGAAGGCTGGCTTGCAGAACCAGTGCATCACATCGCTGCGGTAAGGGGCATACTGGTATCCGATCTGGAGGAGCGGGGCCAAGGCCTCGCGAGACGTGTCGAGGCTCGCGACCGCGGCCATGATGTCGATAACCGGCTTGGCCGGAAGCCCGCGCACAGCCGTGCTCCCAACGTGTTCGATTGGACCCGTGAGCCATGGTCGGAGGACTGCAATGAGGAGAGCCTGTTCGGCCGCAAACAGTGCGGGCCAGCCAGGATCGTACGTGACGATCTGGACGGAGGCTTCGCGGTCAAGCGACATAGGTCACGAGATGGGCATGATTGCAGGGCTGCCTAACGCTTGGCATCAGCCGCCGCCGAAGGCGGTCGGCTGCATGCCATTGTTGGGCGGCCCCGAAGTCAAACTCGCCTCATGCCACGCCAGGCGCCGTCCTCAAGTACTCGTTCGACGCGAGCTGATCGAGCATGAACTCCGCCACGTCAGCACGGGATACGCGCACCGTCCTGAGGAAGCTGCCGACGCTACTACCGTGACGAAGGCGACCGCGTTTGGTGCCATTCGTGAGCGCCCCCGGCCGGACGATAACCCAGTCCACTTTGCTTCCCGCGATGATCCTCTCCTGGCGCGTCTTGTCCAAGAAGTAGAACGGAAGAATCAACGGAATGACAAGAAGAGTGTAGTAGAGACCCAGGCGTCCCGCGCTGTCTCCGATGCCGAGAGAGGTCTCGCAGACCAGTCGCCGGACGCGATGAATCTCCATGGCCCGCAGCATGTTGTTGGTCCCTTCCGACAGAATCCGGGTCGGATGGAAGTACCGCTTGTGACCGAGTGCCGAAAGAACTGCCTCCTGGCCGCGCATGGCCGCCTCGACCGAAGTCGGGTCCAGCACGTCACCCACCGCGACCGTCAGGCGCGGATGGTCGGCGAGAAGTCTGGATGGATTCCGGACAAGGGCCGTGACCGTGAATCCCTGCTCCAACGCCTGCGCGACGAGTTGACGACCCGTTCCTCCCGTGGCCCCCACGATCAAGACACGCGTCGGGTTCTGGGGCGGTACCTCACCCGAGGACGGCACGCCCGCTCGGTGTCCCAAGCGCGCCAGTCCAATCGAAAGGCCGACCGCGTACAGGAGGAATAAGAGAAACAGCGTCATTTCAGGTTCCAGTGCCCCCAACGCGTTCGGCATCAGCGGAGGCGCACAGCGCTGTCCGCTGCATGCTGTCAGACCGCTCACACACCGGCACGCAGCAGGCCGACCACCCGACGATCAGAAAGCACTTCTCATGTGTGCATATCATTTCGTTTCCAACCTGGCGCCGGTGACCAGGGGACCGGAGTACAGCGGATTGCGTGGGGCTCCGCGCAAATGGACATCGAAAAACTCGCGGACATAGCGGGCCGTCGACGCCAGCCCGGTTCGCGGATCCAATCCGCCGCCCGGTCCGCCGAGCGCTACGAGCATCGATCGCAGGATCCGGCTCTGGATGAGTGGAGCGTCGCTGAAGCTGAAGTGGTTCGCGCCCACCAGCGTCACGATCAGACTGCTTTCGGGATCGCGGTGCGCGGTGGAACGAATGAGGTCGAGGATCTCGCGATCCGCCGGGTCCGTGGCCTCCCCGTGGTCGCTAAGGAGAAACAGGAAGGGCCTGCCCACGCCTTCGCGGGCGACGCTGCCTCGCAACGCGCCATCGAGGTCGATCCCCGCTCGGCAGCGCGCGTCGAGATGACAGACCTGAGCGGCAGTGGCACCGCCGAAAGAGTGCCCCACGATCCCAGTGGCGACGAGATCGATCCGACCGGAGAACGTCGCGAGCGGATCGCCAGCGTTCAGCCGTGCGGTTTGGTCGAGCAGGAAGCGCGTATCGGCGACCCACACATCGAGCAGGTCATCCAGCAGGCGGCCGCGTTCGGCCTCTGAGATGAGTGCGTCGCCGGGGTTCCCTCGGTCGGTCTTGTGTATGACCCGGCCGTCCGGCATCACGACTGACCAGGTGCTATAGGGCGCGTCGGCGCTGACAACGATGTTGCCATGACTCGCCAGATCTTCGGCGACCGTCGTATAGTCGACGGACGCCGCGCCGATGCCGCTGCGAAACACGATCACCGGATACTTCTCGCGCTCAGACGAGATCTCCGCATTCTCCAAGCTGTGTGCCTTGACCTTGGTCGGGTTCCGCCAGAGAAAGGTGCTCAGAAACCACGAGCCCTGCTCGTCGGGCGCCTCCTGCCAGAAGCGTGGCAGGTACTCGGTCGGTGTCGATTGCTCGGTGCGCTCCGCCGGATACCAAATCCAGACGAGCAGTTCGCGGTGCTGATCTTGTGTCGGCGCGTACGGATCGGTGCGCTCGGTGTCGACCCAGGTGGTGACGAGGCGGCCCACCGAATACGGTCCCGTGGGC
>JAOTWK010000582.1 GCA_029862935.1 Gemmatimonadota bacterium
CCATCGACCCCTCAAGAAATGCTGGACCTCACCATGCGCGCCTTCGACCTGTCGTTCGAGTACCGAAACCCGGTGATCCTCGTCTGCGACGGGTACATGGGGCAGATGACGGGACGCGTGACGCTGCCGACGTCGGCCACGAAGCCGGGACTGCCTGGGTGGGCGGTGTACGGCGACGCGGCCCACCGCGGGCGTCTCAATACGTCGATCGATTTGGACGAAGCTGGATTGGAAGCGCGCAACGTCCAACTGAATGCCAAATACGAGCAGATGTGCGAGCGGGAGCAATTAGCCGACCAGTTCCACTGCGACGACGCGGACTGGATCATTGTCGCATGTAACACGCCCGCACGCATGGCCAAGGGAGCGATCCGGGCATTGCGCCACACCGGCATCAAGGTCGGGCTCTTTCGACCGATCACCCTATGGCCGTTCCCGATCGACGCACTGGTTCCGGTGCTCACGCAGACCCGCGGCCTCGTCGTCGTCGAGGCAGGACCAGGACAACTGGAAGACGAACTGCGTCTCGCGCTGAGCCACGCCAACGTGGCGCCGACGCCGCCAATCCACCACGTCCGACGGATGGGCGGTGTACTTCCTTCGCAAGACGAGATCGTTGCCGCCATCACCACCTTCGAGGAGGCGGCCCATGTCTAGCGTGTTTTATGAGCGCTTCGAGCGCCATGCCCGGGGGGCTGGACTCAAGTCGCTGGCAACTCACTACTGCGCGGGCTGCGGTCACGGACTTGCCCACAAGTTCTTAGCTGAGGCAATCGATGAGTTGGGCGTGCAAGACCGAACGGTCGCCGTATCGCCGGTCGGGTGCGCGGTGTTCATGTACTACTACCTGGACGTGGGAAACACCCAAGCGGCACATGGTCGCGCACCGGCGGTCGCCATTGGGCACAAGACGGCCAACCCCGATTCGATCGTTGTGAGCTACCAGGGCGACGGGGATCTCGCTGCCATTGGACTTGCCGAGATCATGCAGGCGGCGCAGCTCGGCCTGCCAATGACATTCATCTTCATCAACAATGCGATCTACGGCATGACAGGCGGCCAGATGGCACCCACGACACTCCAGGGCCAGAAGACCACCACGACGCCCAACGGGCGGGGCCGTCTCACGGGTCACCCGCTCAAGATGGCAGAGATCATCGGGCAGATGGATGGCCCCGTGTACGTCGAGCGCGTGGCGCTGTACGACAACAAGCAGCGTACGCGCGCGAAGAAAGCGATTACGAAAGCGGTCCGGCTGCAGGTGGAGAGACGTGGGCTCTCGTTCGTCGAGGTGCTATCGGAGTGTCCAATTCATCTCCACATGACTCCGCTCGAGGCAGAGCAGTGGGTTCAAGAGCAGATGGTCCCCGTGTTTCCGCTGGGGGTGAAGAAGGACGTGGACATCGACCCGTGGTTCGAGCTCACACCGCCGAGCTTCGACCCGGACATGCTGACGGAGACGATCGGAGGCAGCAGCGAGCCGGCCCGTCGGTTCGGATCGGGATTCCCCTCCCATATCGACGACGAAGACATCGCGGTCAAATTCGCTGGTGCGGGAGGCGACGGAGCGCAGACCATCGCCCTCCTCACCACGCGTGCCGCCATCAATGAAGGCTTCGACTCGACCTACATCCCGAGCTACGGACCGGAGTCGCGTGGCGGCACGTCGTACGCCGATGTCCACATTGCGAGCGCCGAGGTGCTCTCCCCGGCATGCCCGCACCCGCATGTCCTGGTCGCGTTCAATGCGCCGAGTCTCGGGAAGTTTGCCCCGACGGTACAACGGGGAGGCACGGTCATTTTCGACAGCTCGGTGATCTCGAAGGTGCCGGATCTCGACCCGAGCATTCGTGTGCACGGCGTACCTTTCACGGAGATCGCGACCGATCTGGGCAAGAAGATGGTTAAGAACGTCGTCGCCCTCGGTGCACTGCAGGCAGCGACGAAGCTGTTTCCTCGTGAGACGTTTGTCGCGGTGATGGAGGAAGCACTCAAAAAGGATTGCGCCCTGTTTGAGCTCAATAAGGAGGCGTTCGCGTGGGGCGAGCGAACCCTCAACGACGCGATGAACCAGTCGGGGGTGTGAAGAGGACCTTGATAGCGCCGCTCCGGCGATGGTGCCGGGCTGTGGCGAGGGCGGTGCGGTAGTGGTCGAGCGGAAAGGTGTGAGTAACCATGTCGGCGACCGCCTGGTCGCCGTCTCGGAGCAGACGCTGCGTGATCGCGAAGGTGTGCAGCGTCTCTCCATGCCACGTCTCCAGCCCGTATCCCACATACCCTTGCACGCTGAGCTCGCGTGCCCACAGCAGGGTGAGGTCGATGCGTGGCAGCACCGCCGCGCAGCCAAGCATGACGATGCGACCGCGTGGCGCCGCATAGCGGAGCGACTGATCCACCGAATGGCGACTTCCCACGCAGTCATAGATGACGGAGAACCCGCCGCCAGCGTACACCTCGGGATTCATCATGGGACGGTAGGCCGTGGCCCCTGTATCGAGCAGTGCCCCCCGGGCCCGATCGCCCGGCGTCACGACA
>JAOTWK010000583.1 GCA_029862935.1 Gemmatimonadota bacterium
GGAAGGCCGGGAAGATGTGCTCGTGATGCGCCTCGGGGCTGCGGGCGAGCCGCGGTGGGAGCGCACGTTCGGAGAGGTCGGACGTGACCGCGCCTGGTCAGCCACTCTCGCCCCGGATGGAGGCATCGTGGTCGCCGCGGAGAGCGAGGACATGGATCGTGGAGGGCGCGACGCCTACGTGATGCACGTCGGCGACGACGGGGAGGTACGCTGGGCGCGCCGGGTGGAGGCCCCGGGAGATCAGCGCGTGTATCACGTTGCGCGGACGAGTGACAGCGCGTTCGTCGTCACGGGCACCACGGGCAGCGATGGCGACGCCCCGCGCGACGCATACGTGGTCCGCGTGAATGCTGCAGGAGAAGTCGAGTGGACGCGCTCGTTTGGTGGGCCCCCTGACGATGTGGGTCACGGGGTACTCGCGTTAGACGGGGGCGACGTACTCATCACCGGCTACGGGGCGACGCGTTCGAACGGTGGCACCGACGTGTATCTACTCCACCTAGACCAATCGGGAGACCCTCGTTTCTGGAAGCACCATGGTGGGGCCGACAACGACCGCGCCATGATGAGCGCCGTGAGACCGGGCGGCGGCTATGTGAGTGTCGGGTTTTCGATTGGACCAGCCGGGTCGGACATCGTCGTCCTGGAAAGCGATGCGGCCGGCAATGAACGGAGCTGGACGGCGTTCCCGCGACCGGGTGACGATCGCGGCGTCATGATTCTCGCGCGGCCGAACGGCGGGTATGTCCTTGCCGGGATGCTGGGCCATTCGCGCTCGTCCCCTGGGAGGTTCGCGGTGTGGTGGCTGACCAGCCGGTACTAGACCTCTGCTTCTCACGGGGCCGCAGCTGCCACCAAAGCCCTACTCCATGCTCAGTCGCTGCTCGCCCGTCGTGTCGGCGTGTTAGCCTGCAAAGAAGCTGCCGCCTGACGGTCAGCGCATGAGTTGCGGGCGACTGGCTCACGATACACACACACTGTCCGTTTTTCTGTTCGGCAATGATGCAAGCCCGCTGCTGGAACGGAATCCCCCGAGCGCCCGGCAGACTCCAAGCGCTCGTTAGGCGGATTGCCTGTATTCGCTACTCCGACTCCACCGGCACGGGCGCCGGTGCATCACTCGTGAAGCTCAACGCAACAACGTACCACTCCCCGCCGATCTTCCTCCAAATCGCCAGGTACTTCCCAATGTCCAAGAGGTCGCCGCTGGGTCCCGCGAGAACGAACCGATTGACTCCATACTCATATGCAAGATCGCCACCCTGTGAGACCTCGACGTACGAGGTCGTACCTTCGAACTGCTTGAGCTGGCCGGAGCCAAAGAAGCTGTCGTAGAGTGTCCTGATCGCGTCGTGACCCTGAACCTGAGGGGAGCCGGCAGGTTGGACGATGGCATCTTCCGCCCAGAAGGTGAGCGCCTGCTCGGTACTTTGCGCTGCCTCTGCGGCTGCAATGCCGTGACTGCGAGCCTGCACAGCAGCTGTCTCAGCAGCAACGTCGACTCGTGGACCTGAACAGGCTCCGAGAACAGCGACGGCAAGGAGGGACAAGACCGACTGTTTCATGACATCCTCCTCGAAAAGTGAAGCACGGACGTGGCTGCAATCCGTCTAACGGTTCGCGCATGACCTGCGAGCGCCTTGCCCGTCGGCCACGCCGCAAGGCGAACCTCCTCGGATGCACGCCAGGCGCATCACCATTCAAGTTTCCCTGGAACGTACGCGCTCGCCAGGTTCATGCGCGTGTTAGGCTGCGGCTTTAGACGGCTTTGCGCGCCGCCACCACCTCGGACGAGATAGCGTAGCTGGTCACTACCGCTCGGTGCAGCACCTGCCACTCCGAGCCCATGAACTCGACAACGGAAATGGGCCGACATCCGCCCACAGATGTTGGGCGCCAACGGTGCGCCCAAGTCCAAGCCCGCTCAACGAGCCGTGCCGGAATGGTGGCGCCGTGCGTCAACCCCACCACGCCGAGCCTGCCGCCTGGAACCAACAGCCGATGGGCCTCCCCAAGAACCCCCCGAATGTCGTCGGTGGACAGCAAGTCCAGCACATAGGTCGAGATGAAGCGATCGCAAGACACCGAGGGCTCGCGAAGACGCGGTGTGCCATCGGTCTGCATCACTCGAACGCGCGAACCGAACGGAGAAAGGCGCTGCTGAGCAAGTGCGACCATCGTTGCGCTAACATCCATGGCTAGATACTCCGCCCTCTCGGGGAGGTGCTCGCGGAGAAGCATCTCTGCGACCCGCCCCGTACCACATCCGAATTCCACGACAGCGCTGGCCTCAGCAAGAGCCGCGGAGACAATTAGCTCCTGGATTGCCGGATCTTCATAGAACCGCTGCCAGTCCTGCTTTGAGCCGAAACGGTCGTAGAACTTGCGGGCATCTTCGTGTGACAGAGTTGCGAGATCGACCACTGTGAGTCTCCGCTCACACGTACTCTATCCCGGCACCAACGCCAGGCATGCCCCCACCGGGTCCTGAACAGCCGCATATGTGTACTCCCCATCCGTCCCCCGTGTCGCTT
>JAOTWK010000076.1 GCA_029862935.1 Gemmatimonadota bacterium
TAGAAGGCGACCGGGACACCGAGAAACTGTGCGTACTCGCTGAGCTGCACCGTCTCGCACCCACCGTCGCCGCACACAATCGTACCAAGCAGTCCCACCTTCCACAGCCAGAGGTACAGCGAAACGAAAAAGCCAACGAGCGAGAGGACAGCCGTTGCCATCCGATGTTTCATCGTGCCGCAGCAGCCTCCACCCGCTCGACCAGGCTCACCAGACTGTCGTACGGCAACGCGCCTACCACCAGAAGTCCGCCCACCACGAAGCTCGGCGTGGAGTGCACGCCGACAGTGATCCCTTCCTGCTTCGCGGCTTCGATCTGGCCCAGGAGCAGGCGGTCCTTCACGCAAGAATCGTAGCGGTCCATATCCAACCGCAGCGCTTCGGCATAGTCACGGAACCGCCGCTCGGGCCGTCGCTGTCGCGTCCAATCCCGTTGGCCAAAGAAGATCTGGTCGTGCATGGGATAGAATTGTCCCTGCTCGCCTGCACAAGCTGCGGCAAGGTGTGCATCCGGTGACTGCGGGTGACTGGGGATGGGGAAGTCGCGAAACCGGACACGGACGCGGCCGGTCTCGACGAGGCGTTTCTTGACATCGGGACCGGTCACCACGGCGTAATGGGCGCAGGCACCGCACCCGAAGTCCGCGTATTCGATGATCTCGACCTTTGCCGAGTCACTTCCCAACACGTATCCGGAAAAATCCGACGTCGAAACGGGGATCGGCCCCACTTCCACCGGCGCACTCCCGGTCGATCTCGCCCACCAGATCGCCGCCGACCCGACGACGACCAACAGGGCAAAGCCCATATAGAACGGTTTGAGGTTCATCGATTGCGCCATGGCTCATCGCCCTCCTCGCTCTCGTGCTCCCGGTCGGATTGCCCCACGTCTGGCAACTCCATGCGTTGCTGTGCCTCTTCGACGATTCGCCGACTCTCTGCAACTTCTGGCGAATCGTACGTGCAGCGCACCTCGTAGTGAAACAACTCGCTTCGCGCATCGCCCATGAGCTTGAGAAGCTCCGGTCCGGCAGCCAGCAGTGCTCCGTCGTCTCCCAGCTCGCGAATACGCCCAGCCAGAGCACGCAACAAATCGATCAGCCGACGCCGGCGCGCATCTTCGTCATACGTGGGTTCTTGCATGTCCTCCCCCTACAGAACGGGCCGCCCCGCCATTCGAGACACTGTCGGCGCTGGCCCACGTAATAAAGAATAGTAACCACCCCCTCCAACCTTTCGATTCGCGTGTTTGCATGCCCAAGCCGACCTGTTTACGTTTCGTCCCGTAACAACCGATGGAACAAGGAGATCCTGCATGGCACGCCGACGCTCGCCGAAGCCGCCAGACCCGTCCGCCTTGGATAAGGCACGGGACGAGTTGTACAGTCACATTCTGCACTGCGGTGTGATCAAAGCGGCACCCGAGCATCAGAAGGAGTGGTTCGACGACACGCTCGAGTACCTCGCCGAGCGGTACCCGTCGCTCTCGGAGCGGCAACTCGATGATCTGCGGGGTTTAGGCGAGCGATACTGTCAACCGATCATCTCCCGCGATCCGACGGTAGGCGCCACGAGCTAGATCGCCAGCCTTGCCATCCCGGCCGCGACACATCTCCCCGCAGCAACTGTGGGGTTTTTTGTTGCCAACAAAGATTGTGATCGTAAAGCTTACCTGCGTCTGATCCGGAATCCGATCGAGCCGCGTACACCCCCCCCGATCCCCACCTCCGCGAACCAGCCTCGCGGGCCGCCGGGCGCCGTCTCGATCCCGATCGCAAGAAGCACGTACTCGAACATGTCCTGGGACGTCGCAGCCACGGCGACGCCACCTCCCGCATACGGGGACACACCACGCCGCCGAAACGGGCTCAAGTGATACGAGGCGAACAACTCCGCGCGACCCGCGACGTCGTGGCGGCGCGCAGCGCCCTGAACGATTGGCTCGCGACTCAAATCACCGGCGCTCACGGTGAGTGCGAGGCGGGTACGTCCGCTTGTCCGCACGCCAAACCCCACACCACCACCCAGGAACCGTGCCGTTGCGGCGGTGCCAATCGCCTGCACCTGCCATTCGATCGCTCGCTGCGCCACAGCCGCCGGAGCAACAGCGACAGCAAACGCCAGTGTCACAAGTGCACTACGCCACATCGATGCCGTACGTCACGTTGATGTCAGTCGCCAAGGAGTGTACCACCGAGCAATACTTGTCGAGCGACAGCTTGACCGCGTGTTCCGCCTTCTGCATGTCCAGTTGTTCCCCAGTCAATCGAAAGGTGAAGCGCACGTCCGTATAGCGACGCGGTTCCTCGTCGCGTCGCACGCCCTCGACTGCAACACTCAACGATTCGAGTGCGACCCGCATCTTCGTGAGGATCACCACCACGTCTGCTGCCGAGCACGATGCGGCAGCCAAGAGCAGGGTGAGCATCGGACTCGGTCCCGACTGCCCATCGCCGTCGATGATCACGGACGGAGTGGTCGGTTCCGTCCCGCCACCCAAGAACCGCAATCGTTCACCCGACCAGTCGAGTCGCACGGCACGGCTTTCGGGCATCGTCACAGCCCCCTTCGAGTGGTAAGTCCAATCAGAACGCGCTGGCGCCGGAACAGGTCAGCCGGGTGGTACTCGAGCGTCCACCCGATCCGGTCCCGCAGTCGCACGTCGAACCCCAATACGAATTGAATCCAGATGGTGGGGCAATCCGGGTCGCTGCCGCATGCATCGCGTCCCCGTAGTCCCAAACCGGTCCCAAGATACGGCACGACAAGACGCTGATCGTCTGTGACCCGGTAGATCAGCTCGAAGTTGGCAAGGTAGGTGTTGTCACCTCCGAGGAATCCGATCTCCACGGACGGCCGGACGCGAAGCCGCTCAGTCAGCAGATGGCCAAAATCGAGCGTGACGGCGCCAAGCATCTGCGCCTCGTCCTCAAAGTCCACGCCTACCATCGCCCCGAAACCGTGCAGCCCCAGCGCGCTCGTGAACCGCCCACCGGAGCCCATGTCCTGTGCTGCGAGTGACGAGCTGCCGAGTCCGAGGACCGCACCCAGTAGCCAACACGCCCACCAGGAGGATTCCGAACAACGAGGTCGTCTCATCGCAGCCGCGCAGCCCGGGTATAGTCGGCGATGGCATAGACGGAAATCGCGGCGGTCGCCCACGCGAGCGGTCTCACCAGCTCAGACCCCGCAAGGAACGCCAACAACGTCAGGAGCTGTGCAACGGTCACCCATTTCCCACCTGCCCGTGCCGGGAGCGTCGTGGGGTGTCGCCGTACCCACGTCCCGAGAAACGCCGCCGCCGCCACGATATCCCGCATGAGAACACCGAGCAGCTCGAGAATCGTCAATACGTGACTCTGCCACACCACAGCGAAGGCCGATACGACGAACAGCTTGTCGCAGACCGGATCCAACACCACCCCGGCGCGCGATCCTCCAATGCGACGGGCCCAGATACCGTCGACAAGGTCTGACAGTGATGCAGCAACCAACACGACCAGCCGGGCACCTGTCCCGTCCAACAGCACGAACAGGACAGCCAACGGCAGGCGCAACACCGTCAGCACGTCGGGCGCCCGAAACAGCGGTCTTGCTTGCTGCCCCCCCTTTGGACCTATAGCTTGCATGTGCTTCCATTCCGCACACTTGACGGAGGACACGTGGAAAAGGCCCTCATCCGACAGGCCGCGGTCTTCCAGGATCTCGAAGACGACGAACTCGATCGCATTGTCGAGATCTGTAAGCAGCAGCAGTTCAAGTTTGGCCAGACCATCTTCAACGAGGGTGATCCCGGCAATCGGCTGTTCATCATCGCCGATGGGGAAGTCCGCATCTCACGCCAAGTGCCCGGTTCAGGCGAGGAGGCGCTCGCCGTCTTGAAGACAGGCGCCTGCTTCGGTGAAATGGCCGTGTTCGACCGCTCCGAGCGGTCGACGGACGCCATCGCCAACACCGACACCACGCTCATCACGATCGCCCGCTCCGATTTCGAGATGCTGCTGGACTTCGATCGCGATCTCGCCTACAAGGTCTTGTGGGCCGTCGTGCGGCTCCTGTCGCAACGACTTCGAGTGACCAACGAGAATCTGCGCTCGTTCTTGGCCATGTCGATGTTCTAATCGACTGCTGGGCCACCCACAACATCAGCTCGACGCCCCGCGCACCACGTACTCCGCTCGTTCATCCGCTCGAAACATCTGTTCCGCAACCCGCACGACATCGTCGCGAGTCACCGCGCGCAGACGTCCCGGCGTATCAGCGAGATCCGCCAGCGTCCCATGCACCCATGCTTCCAGGATTTCCGACGCGATGGCGCGACTGCTCTGCCGCCGGATCTCGACTGCTCCTGCTGCGTAGTTCCGAGCACGCTCCAACTCCGTGGGCGTCGGTGGGTCGACCGCGAGCCGCTCGAGCTCAGTGAGCATCGCGGTGCGCGCTTCGTCTTCCTGCTCGGGGGCCGTCGCAATGTAGCAGAGCATGACTCCCGCGCGGCGAGCGAGCCACGGCATGGCAGCCACGGTGTACGCCAAGGCCCGCTTCTCACGTAACTCCTCGAACAGGCGGCCTGCGAGGCCACTCAACACCGAGCCCGCCACCGTGGCCGCGAAGCGCCCACGCGACGAGAAACGCGGGCCCGCAAACGCCATGGCGAGTGCCGTCTGTTTCTTGTCGCGCGCTTCATGATCACGCCCGGCGGTCCACATCGGCGCGTCCGCAGACCGGTCGACTACCATGTCTGGGACTTCCCACTCCGAGAGTGGGGCCAGTGCGTCGATCACTCCCTCCGCATCGAGCTCACCCACGGCAACGATGACCGGTCGGCACGCGGTCATCTGTCGGCTCCACTCACGCAGCTCCCGCGCCTCGAGCTGCGCAACGATGTCCGGCTCGCCGAGTGCTGGAGAACCGTACGCGTGTTGCGGAAACGCCTGCTGCATCACCCGTTGCAGCGGATGACGAAGCATGTCGTCTCGCACCCGTCGGGCATCACTCGCTTGGAGCTCGCGTTCGAGACGCACGTCGTGATCACCTAGATGCGCTGCGCGCGCCAGCGTCCCAAGGAGTCCCGCGGCGTGCCCAACCGCGTCGGGTCGCACAGTGATGCTCCACCCCATGCTCTCCGCCCCAACGCTGGGCGCGATCGCCCCACCTGCCAGCTCCGCCGACTGTGACAGCTCTTCGCCTGACATGCCGCCTGCTCCGCGAATCGCCGTTCGCGCAACAAGCCACGAGATACCCGCGTTGGCGGGCGGTTCTTCCGCCGGCACTCGCGGGAAGTGCAGCATCAGCGTGACGACTCCGGCACCAGGCTTGGGTCGGACAAGCACGTCGGCACGCGGGAACGACCAATGCACCACTCCCCCAGGCCCGTCCGTGCGCGCCTCGCTCCCGACACCCGTCACGACGGACGTCTGCGGAAGCGCGGTGACACTCGGGGGCGCCGCTCGTGAGTTCGCTTGCGGTGGCCAGCTGCGCTCCAACCCCGTCTCTTGGTACTCCGGCAGATAAACCACGGCACTCAATCGCTCAGGCTTAGCGTACAGCTCGACAACTCGCTGGACGTCAGCCGCAGTCACACCCATTGTCGCCGCATACAGCTCGTCCACCAGCTCGTAGGAGCCCAGCGCTTCCGCATCACACAGCGCTGAAGCGCGGCCCTCCATCGTTTCGTTGCGCCGCGCGCACGCCGTCTCGATGAGCGCGAGCGCGCGCTCGAGCTCAGCCGGAGCGGGTCCGGCCAACCCGAGCCCGGAAACTTGGTCCCAGGCCCGCTCCACTGCTTCGTCGATCCGGTCCGGCTCCGCCTCCAAGTCCAATTGAAAGACGCCGACCTCGGTTGGGGTGACGTGGCTGGCTTGCGCGCTGGCCGCGACGCCGGGCAGCCGTAATGCGCGATACAGTCGTGAGCCCCGCCCTTGTCCCAACACGGTTGCTGTCACGTCCAGCGCGGGGGCATCGGCGTGCAGCGTCCCGGTCGTTTGCCAGCCCATGCTCGCGAGGGGGCGCTGCACGTCGCCATGCAGCACCCGTATGGCCGCCCGGTCACCGTCGGGCTCTGCCGGTGACGCTTCCACAACCGCCGTCGGTCGTCTCCACTCGGCGTACGTCGCGGTGGCGAGATCGAGCACGCGTTCTGGATCGACGTCGCCGACGACCGCGACGATCACACGATCCGGCGTATAGCGACTCTCGTAGTACTCCCTGAGATCGCGTGCGGACAGGCGCCGGAGCTCCGCTTCCGTCCCGATCCGCCAGCGGCGCATCCGGTGCACGCGGAACAGCAACTCGTACAGCGTCTCGCCGGTCACGGCACTCGGCGTGTCCAGCTTCCGATTGGCTTCTTGGATGATGACTTCCAACTCGCGAACTAGCTCGTCCGGATCGAGTGTGGCGTGCATGAGGGCATCTGCTTGCACGTCGAGCGCCTGTGCCATACCACCGCCGCTGGAAGGCAGCACCGTGTAGTAGATCGTCTTGTCATAGATGGTGCCGGCGTTGATGTAGCCGCCGACCATTTGGGTCTCGCGCGCGATGTCCCCGGGAGCTCGGCGGGCTGTCCCCTTGAAGTACATGTGTTCCAACACGTGGGCGATGCCGACCCATTGGTCCGGCTCATCGAAATAGCCGGCGCGCACGTGTGTCACCACGGCAACGACCGGAGCAGTGGCATCCCGCTGCACCAAGAGGGTGAGACCAGTGGGAAGAACCCGTTTGACGACGTTGGCACTCCACGGCATGGCACAAAAGTAACCGTGACGTGTGCCGAAAAGACGAAGGGGAGACCGTGGCTCGGGCTCTCCCCTTCTCGTCAATGATGAAAGACGGCTGCTAACTCAGAATTTGCAGCCCACCGGCCTCCGCGACGCCCTGAACGAAACTCTCGGCATCCGTCACGGGAATCACGGCTCCGGTTTCCATCCGACTCCGTAACGCCACTTGCTGCATGTACTCCTTGAGCGACCGGTTGGAGCTCTCGCGATCGTCCATCTTCATCTGAAAGACGATCTCTTCCCAGCTCCCGCCATAGGTGGCGCCCGCTGCGGTCTTCACGCGATGGACCTCAGTCGCAGGCCGGCGCTGCATGCCCTGGAGTTCCGTGAGCAGGGTCCCAAACAACTCGATCTGCTGGGGGTCGCGCATCGTGCCGTCCGGGCGCGTTGCCGCAACTTCCGTCAAGAGCTGATCCACCGGGTCGGCGCCAGCTGCCAAATCCGCCAAGCGGGTCTGCCAGACCAGGAGTTCCGGGTCGTCGCTCGGAAGCCGGTAGATCGATTTCTTGAGTTCGATCGTGCGCCACAGCGCAAGCTCATCGTAGTGGTCTGCGGGGTCGGTGTGCTCGAAGTGGAACAAGCTCCCCTCGTACTCACCGCGATCGTACAGCAGGTTCCCCAGGTAGATCCGCGCTTCGCTGTGCGCTTCGTCGAGGTCAATGGCGTGCCGCAGCCAAAAGACACTCACGTCTTCGTCGCCAAGCCGATGCGCCGCATATCCCAATGAGGCGGCCGCTTCAGCAGACTTCTCATGGTGCTCGGCCGCAATCTCGAAGAAGCCGCGAGCATACCGCAGCATGCCCTCGCGGAACAGCGCACGTCCGATTTGCAGCATGAGGTCGTGGTCTTCCCGAAACCCGAGGGCAAGGACGCGGTCGAAGCACTGGAGCGCCGCCGACCGGTCGCCGAGCTTCAACAGTGACTCACCCAATCCGGCTAGGGCTTCCTCGTTATTCGGGTCGAGACCAAGGGCTGTCTCGAAGCTCGCACGAGCCCATGCGTACTCCTCGAGCGCCAAGTGCACATACGCGAGGCCGAGGTGCAGCTCCACGGAGTTCGGAAAGCGGGCAACCGCTTCCCCAAGCTCCCTGATCGCTTCCTCGTAATACCCCCCGTTGTAGAGCTCATGCGCCCGCTCCGCATACTCGTCCGAGCTGAGGAAGGGGTCCGACATCCGCCGGGCCTCCGGTGGAAGGTTGCGGTACGATAAAGGACAAGTCCAATTCGCACAAGCGTTTGGGACAATCTGACCGACCCGGTCGGCCTTCCGGGACCCACCCGAACGGGCAGAAATGGCGGCAAATGTGGCCCGCATGGGTCCATGATGGCCTTTGACAAACGCTGAGCCGAGCCGGAGAGGGAACGGGCGATTGGGCCCGAACGCCCCCCAGCCGAGCTTGGCGCAGGCTCGGTGCGGGGCGATATGAGTTCCGACGCTCTAGGATCCGATCAGTTTCCCGAGGGACTGCTGACGGCGATGTGGGACATGTCGATCTTCCACTGGTTGTCCTGCGGATCCTTGACCCATAGGACCGTCCCCTGGCCTGCTTGGACAGGCAGCCGTTGCCCGTTGCGCTGCACGATGTCGGTGGAGTGGCGCAGCAGCGTTAACGCCGTTGCGGGCGATAGCACCTGAACCTCCACCTCGCTGACCACGAAGTTCATGTAGTTGATGCCACCATAGAACCCTCTGATGGCTGCTCGGGTGCTGTCCCACCCCTCTGTGCGCCGACCGTCAGGCCAGAGAACCGTGAGATCGGGCGTCTGAAGGTAGAATGTGGCGATGCTGTCGAGCCGCGCACTATTCATGGCCTTGACCCAGGCACTCGCGCGGTCTCGTACCGCCTGTCGCGCCAACGCTTCCTCGCGCTGGGTCATCTCTTGCGCACACGCCACCATGGCCGCGCACAGTAGGACAAGCACGACGTTCGAGCGCTTCATTACCGGCTCCCTTGGCTGAGATCCAGACACCGCATTCTCCGCATAAACTACGGATCCCGATACTTGCGTCAATGCGAGGGGAAGGGGCAGAGGGCCGAAACGACTGGGACGACTGAGACGACGACGCAGGCTGACAGCTGTTGGCTCACGGCTGGCTTTCAGAGACCTTACCTTCTACCGACACAGATTCTCGGGGTCCCGATGCGTCTCGCCGTTGCTTTGCTGTTGCTGGGCACGCTCACCTGGGCGTCCCTCTCTGCCCAACATTCCCCGCCGCAGGAGGACGCCCGCATCTACGGCATACTCGAGGCCGTGTCGGCCGACCGCCTCGAGCGGGACACTCGCACCCTCGTGTCCTTTGGCACGCGCCACACGCTGTCCGACACAATGTCTGCCACCCGCGGTATCGGAGCAGCTCGGCGATGGATCAAGACCGAGTTCGATCGCATCTCAGAGGCGTGCGGTGGGTGCCTCGAGGTGTTCTACGTATCAGAGATCTTCCCGGAAGGAGGCCGGCTCTCCGCGCCCACCAACGTGGTCAACGTGATTGCGCTTCAGCGGGGTACCGCGGAACCCCAACGCGTCGTGATGATGAGTGGCGATATCGACTCGCGCATTTCAGACGTCATGAACGCCGTGGACTCGGCACCGGGCGCCAACGACAATGCGAGCGGCGTGGCAGGGACACTTGAGGCCGCGCGTGTGCTGTCACGACATACATTCGGTGGATCAATTGCCTACTTGGCTCTTGCCGGCGAGGAGCAAGGTCTCTTTGGTGGGCGAACGGTGGCGCAGTTGGCGCTCGACAGCGGGTGGAACGTTCAAGCCGTTCTCAACAACGATATGATCGGCAACATCGAAGGAGTGAGCGGCGTGATCGAGAACATGACAGCACGAGTGTTTTCGGACGCGACACCGCCGACGGAAACCGACCGGCAGCGCTCTGCCCGGCGCTTTACCGGCGGGGAAGTCGACGGCATCTCACGGCAACTCGCGCGCTATGTCGACGTCATCGCTGATCGTTACTTGCCCACGCTTGACGTGATGATGATCTACCGGCTAGATCGATTCGGCCGCGGTGGTCACCATCGGCCGTTTGCCGACCTGGGCTTTCCGGCTGTCCGCATCATGGAGACCAACGAGAACTACACGCGTCAGCATCAGGATATCCGCGTGGAGGACGGCGTCGCATACGGCGACGTCCTCGACGGCGTCGACTTCGACTACGCGGCCACGCTTACCGGCTTGAACGCCGCTACCCTCGCTTCGCTCGCGTGGGCTCCCAGTCCGCCCGTGAACGTTCGGGTGTGCGGTGCGGTTCAACCAGCGGCGCGACTGGCGTGGGACCCCCCTGCCTACTCCGCCGACGTCCACGGCTATCGCGTGTACTGGCGTCGGACCGACTCCCCGACCTGGGACCACGCACGTTGGGTCGGGAGCGCCACACAGCACACGTTCGAGGGCCAGGTGATCGACAACTACTTCTTCGGCGTCACCGCTGTCGGGCCAGACGGGAATGAAAGTGTGGTGGTTTTCCCCCGGCGAGCACGGCGTGGGGAGCGCTGCTGAGAGTGCACGTCACCCGGGAAATGCGTGGCGCGGAGCGAGCCCAATGAATCGGCGTCGGATTTTGTTCGCGGTTCTCATGCTGGTCGCGTGCGTCGCCATCGTCTCAACGACGCTCGGCAGAGAGGTCTACTCGGGGCGACAGCCCGGTCTCGCGTCTTTCACGATCGTTCATTTCGCCGGGTACCTGTTCTTCCTGTTGATGCCCGTCGAGGCCTTGTTGCCGTATTACATGGCCGAGGGCCATAGGGGAGAGGTGCTGATTGTGCTGGCCGTGATCACTGCCCTCGTCGCCCAGGTGATCGACTACGGTATCGGGCGATTGTTGGCTGAGCGGGTCGCCCGCGACATCGTCGGACAGAAGCGATACGCGCGGTTGCGTCGCTGGGTCGATCGGTGGGGCAGCGCCGCCATCTTCGTGTTCAACCTCTTCCCGCTCTCGTCACCCAACATGCTCTTGGTCGCCGGAATGACGCGGTTCGGTGTTGTGCGGACGTTCGGATACAGCGCCCTGGGATTGCTGCTCAAGTATGTCGGGCTCGTCTACATCTTCGATGCAACAGGATGGTTCACCAGAGGTTCGCCTTAGCTCTACGGGATAGCGACTTCTGGTCTGATTCGATAGGCCACTGCATGTTCGTGGTTGCGCCGACAGTCCCAAGGACATTCCCATGGCAATCAAGCTCGAGGCAATCCAAGCGGCGTTTACGGACCGATACGACGTGCTCCGCGCGATCGGCAAGGGCAACATGTGCCACGTGTTCGAGGCCCGTGACCGATCACGCGGCGATCACGTGGCAGTCAAGGTGCTGCGTCCGGAGTTTGCGGTCACGGTGCTCAACGACCGGTTTCACCGCGAAATCCAGATCCTCTCGCAGCTCGATCACCCTAACATC
>JAOTWK010000585.1 GCA_029862935.1 Gemmatimonadota bacterium
GTCATCGTCGTCCGAGCTGTCGTCGTCAACGTTCGACGCAGCATCGTCGCCGGCGCTGTCGTCGTCATCATCGGCGACCTTCAACGCGACACCGTCCTCGTCCACTTCGACCTTGAAGCGGTACGTGTCGTTGGATACGAACCACTTGCCGCCCGAACCGTCGACGTCCCATCCGTCGGGAGCGGTCACGTCGAATTCGCCGCCTTCAAACGTGACGGTGATCTCGCCGCCGCCCGGCAACGCCAGCGAGACGTCGCCGTCTTCCCAGACGACGTCGGCTTCGACCTTGCTGGGCTTCAACTCGATCGTGAGGCCGTCCCCGTTCTCGAAAGACTCCTTGGAGTCGCTCTTGTCCACGACCTCGTAGTACTCGGGCGTGGCGGCCGCGGTGACCGTCGTCTCGTCGCCGTCGGTGGCCACGGTGAACTCGATGGCGGCCAGGCCCGGAAGGGTCAGCGAGTAGTTACCGTCTGCGAACACCCCGTCGTCTGCCATCGCAACCACTGAGAGTGACATCGCGGTGATCACCACCAGCGATAGACCAAACGCCTTCTTCAGCGACATGTCGATGAACCTCCTACGGCCATGTTTCACCACAAGTCACCGAGAGTGGTCGCGCGTTACAGATCTTCTGGCGTCCTGCGGCTGATGGCGCCGGCTGTCGGGTGGCCGGCGTCGTCGAGCTCCCACGAGACCGTGCTCAGCGGACTGGGGCAGTAGTATCGCCCTCGACTGCACCAGTGGAGTTCGACTCGACGCTCCGCTCAAGCCCGAGTAGCTCAGGGGATAGAGCAACTGCCTCCTAAGTACCGGGGTAGAAACGCTGTGCTAGCAGGCGTTTTCCCAGGTCGCAGCATACGAATTCCGCACAAGCATCTGCTCTAACAGTCCCTCTGAGAACGGCACACTGGTATGTGCGAGTGTGCGTCGATGACTCATGAGCGCTATTCGCCCATGCGCATTCCGGAGACTTCAGCCTCCCGACCGGCGCCGCCGCTTCCACTCCTCCGTGCCCCTGCGGGGGCGTTTGAGGTAGCCCAGCTTGTACGCATCGTCGTAATACTTGATACGTGCCTTCCGGAGTCTCCACCACGAGAACCTCGGAGGCTCGATGACACGACGAACCCGATTGCGGTTCCTACCGCACCGAACGCACAACTCAACGTCTTCGAGGTTCTTGGTCCCGCAAACCGGACACTCCCATCCTTGGTCGATACCCATTACGTGACCGTACCGCCTGGGTTTCAAGCTGGCAGATGGTTTCGGCCCGCGCCCCCCGCTGATGGTGTCATACCGCTGTCGGGCAACTTTTGAGCCGTGGCGATTCCTCGCGGGGAAGCGCAAGCACCCCCATCGGACGCCGTCTCGCGTCTAGCCACCTCGCACTGACATCAAGCCGACGCTAAGCGGCTTCGGCGATCCGCTTCACATTGCTCATGGTCCCGTCCAAAGCGTTCTGGGCGCGTGTGCGCATCATGAGTGGCCACATCACGGCCATCACGGGCACCAGGAACCAGGCCGGCGTCATTTGCATCGTATGGATCAGATGGCTTCCCGATTCAGTCTCAGAGAGTTCCCAATCGACATGGATCTGGACCTTGCCGTCGGTGCCATCGCTGACGAGGCGCCGGCCGTGGTCGACATCGGCGACGGTCCAGGTGACTTCTGACTTGATTGGCGGGATTCCTCCCCGCTCTTTGTACACATAGCCAGGTTCCACGACACCGTCACCCAGTTCTGTGATCTCGTCCGACGGAACCATGAGCTCCGGATAGCGGGCAGGCTGCATGAGCAGCTCCCAGACGGCAGCGGGTGGCGCCGCAATGTCGATAGATGTCTCGATGCGCATTCGAACCTCTCAGCCTCGACTACCAGCGACCATAGAGACACTGCATTGCGACCGCGCCAGAAAGCGCGATCGGAAGGCTGCGAGCACGGAGCTAGTCGAGACCAAAGTCCGTTGGGTCATATCGAAGCCATATCCCATAGTGACCCTCGTCGCCGTCACCGCGATCCCATCCGCCGATGATCGTCGCCTCCATCGCGACCTGGGTTCCTGCGGCGTTCAGTCGATCGATCGCCGGCGCCAACCTTGCTGCGTCCGCCCGGTTCACATAGCCAACCAGGATCGCGTTGCCGCGGCCGTCTTCGGCGTGTACGGCAATGGCGTTCTGGTCGTACGGATTCTTAGGCTCGCGGACTAGCACACCAACGCAATCATGGGAGTGCCCGCTATCCGTCTTCGGCCCTGCGATGAGCTCCAAAGCCTTCTGGTACGACGCCTCACCCTTCACCTCGAGAGGCACCTCTCCGGTGAAGACAGTTACCTCAACCTGCCGAGATTGCTTCTTGCTTCGTTTGCTGAAAAGGGGCATTCGTTCGGAAACTAGCGGCCCCAAGTGTCGACCACCGACACGATGCGACGAGAATCACCGTTTGATGCGAACCTGCTCTGTCCCGTCCTGTGACCGCCCGCACCGTGGCATTTTGATAGGTCAGAGCTTGGGGCTCTGGTTGTA
>JAOTWK010000584.1 GCA_029862935.1 Gemmatimonadota bacterium
TACGGGACCCCTGAGATGGAGTCAGCGCTGATGAGCAGGGCGTGCCAACGTACCACCCGCCCCTGATGCCACACTTGGGCCTGTTGACGCTGGGCGAGCGGCCCCAGTTCCAGGTCCGGCGGGCGGCGGCGCCACCCGGCGCCACAGGCTTGCAGGAGGAGGCAAGCGGCGACGGCGATGGCGGTCAGGGAACGGAGCATGGGTGGGCGCGAGTGCGCGGGTGCTGCCTAACGGTCAGCGCATGACCTGCGAGCGACCGGCTCGCAAGCCACACCGTTCGGTGAACGAACTTGGATCCAGGCCAGGCGCTCAATCATTCTGCTTCCTTTGAAAACGTACGCGCTCGGCAGGTCCATGCGCGGGTTAGGTGGCAGCGAAATCGTGCCCAGCTGCGTGCCGTTGACTAGCGAACAAAGCTGATATAGAGGGGCCACTCCACCCGAACCGCTGCGGCACGCCCGTCTTTGTCCTTAGCGGGCCGATAGGTACAGGATTCCAGGTACTGTACGACCGCGTCATTGATCGAAGGGTAGGTTGATCTGATGACCTCGACTGAGTCCACGGATCCGTCCGGGAGCACCGTGAATTGTGACGTAACGCGGACGTCCCGGTTGGGCAGATGGCGCGTAAACGCATCGATGGCGTGCCAGCCTGGGCAGCTGGCCTGCCTAGGCATTCGGGCTAATACGGTACCGTCATCGACTGATAGCAGCTTGTGGGAGCGATCGGTGTAGCCTGGCGCGATCACGGCCTGCGCGCAGGCGAGGATGGCTGACAAGAGCGGTAGCATGCGAAACATGGCACCTCCTAGCTGCCATCTAACGGTCAGCGCTTGAGCTGCGGGCGACTCGCCCGTCGTACACAAACATCATGGTTCCTCTATTCGCCAGCGATGCTACCACCTCAAGGAACTCCAACTCCTGAGCGCCCGCCATACTCCAAGCGCATGTTAGGCGGCTCACCTCGTATCGTACGTGTGTACCTTCACTTGCTCGTCCCCAGCCCAGAAGTGCATGACATGGAGTTGCATCGTCGCGCTGTCGAACTGTGCGGCTCCGCCGTGACCAATGCTGCGCCAAATCTCCCGCGCGGGTACCCCCACGCTCAGGGCCCACGTCCCCCGGTCGAGTACAGCCATTCCACAGCCAGTGAACTCGCCGCGTACGAACCGCTCTTCAGTCCGATACGCGACATATGCGCGGCCCAGCACGGGATCGAGCACGATGTCGATAAGCTCGACGACGTCCGGAACCTCCAGCGATGCCAGCAGCCGACCGGTGGCGGTCTCGAAGATGTCAGCGCTCCAGCGAAGGGAAGCGGTCGTCGGGTCGGGCCGTGCAACTACGGCATAGAGCGTATCACCGTCGGGCGAAAACGCGGCTCCCGGGACTTCGGCAATCCCTGACAGGGTGTACTCCAGATCGCCGTTGCCGCGGAAGACCGGCCAGGCGCGGAGGTGTTCGGGAAACGTCTGCATCCGGTAACGCGTCACGATGATCGCCCAACCCGCGCCCGGTGAGAAGCGGAACTCACCCGCGACCAGACCGGAATCCGCCAGGACCCGGATCCCGTTCGTGAACACGGCACCGGCGTGATCCAGCAGTAGGCATCCGCCGGTCGAAAGCTCGGCGGCGGTGTACGGGAGACCAGCTGCCACGAGGTGCTGACAATCCAACACATGGTCGAACCGGAAGTCTGCCGCCGTAGGGCCGCTCTGCCAAACTTGGGGGGCACTCGCCGAGTCACGAATGGACATGTCCACGACAACGTACCCGGCACGATAGCTCGGCCCAGGCGCGTATATCTTCGGTACTGGCTCGCCGATGCCCGTCGACCCCAGCCCGGGGATAGCACTCAGCGATCCGTCCTCGAGATCGAGCAGCCCGTATCCCCATGGCGTAGCCCATTCGACGGCGCCAAGTGCAGCGGAGCCCCCAACGCCGACGGCCTGAATTAGGCCACCGATGTACCGGTTCGGCCGATTCTCACCGATCACGCGGATGCGCGCGCTGTCACGACGCCCATCGACAAGAACAAGCGTGAGCCAGTAGTGACCCGAATAGACTGGGGGGATCGTTGCGGACAGGGTGGTGAACTCGGGTCGCCACGTGTCGAGCGTGTCCCCGTCCAAGAGCAGAACGTAGTCGATGCCCGGCACCAAGCGCAGGGGTTCAAGTACCGGTGAGGTCACGAAAACCTCACCACCGCTCCACACCTCCGTCGGCGTCACCGCAATCGCGAGCGGGAGTGGCGGACCGGTCTGGGCTTCATGGCACGCGACGGTCACCATGCAGCCCAGGACAGTACAAACGACCGAGATCCACGCGAGCCTGCAGCCGTCATTTGGCAAGATCGGCATCGGCCCGCCTAACGGCCTCGAGATGAGCCGCCCGGCCAGCCCAAATCTAGTATCGCGCCGAAACAAACACCGCGCTGGCCGGGTCGGCTCCATCGAGTTGTTAGGCGGCGACTGTGTGAAGCCAATGCGACGGTCATCTGGCTAGCCGGGAGAGCCCGTA
>JAOTWK010000077.1 GCA_029862935.1 Gemmatimonadota bacterium
ACCGTTCCGGTGGCAGAGGCGTGGATGGGTGACGAGATGAACCCGTCCGCCTCACCGATCAAATCGCCACGCTCCACGCGATCGCCGGCGCGTACGATGGGCTTGGCCGGCTTCCCCGTGTGCTGAGTCAACGGCAGCACGACCTCATCGGGAAAGGGCATGCGTCGGATGGGTATACTCGCCGTGAGTTCCTTGAACTCCGGCGGGTGCACGCCGTGCCGGAACCGCATCCGTCGAGCCATGAACTACCTCAGTTGAACGGCTCCGCCCGTTTCACCCATTTGGCGAGATCCTTCTCCTTGGGATTGAGCGGCGTTCCCGGGTGGATGATCCTGACCGGGCACTTCTCTGCCGCCTGCACCAGCTGCTTGAAGGTCCCCGCTTTGGGATCCTTGATGTACGCCTGCTTCTTGTCGTTGTAGGCGAACAGCTTCTTGTTGATCTTCGTGCACTCATCGCATGTCGTGCAACGCGCCGAGTCGATGTACGGCTCGAGCGCCAGTCCCTCTTCCTCTGCCACCTCCACCGCGGTGGGGGCGGCAGTGGCGGCGGGTGCAGCAGCAGGTGCAGCGACAGCGGTCGCTGTCCCACCACCCATTGCCACCCCGCTATCGATCTGCAGCGGCTCGAGTGGCAGGCTCTGCACCTCGTCCAAGAGATCGGCTATGGTGCGGTGGCCGTTGCCGGCGCGTACGAGTCCCTCGGCAAGTCGTCGCGCGACGATTGCCGGGTACCGGGCCTTCAAGTCGGCCATTTTGGCTTCGTACTCGGCCCTGATGCTCTCCGCCTCGCCGGAGAACTCGGCGTCCGCCTCGTCTGAGACGTCGGCATCGAGGCCCGCCATCTCCTTGAGCAGATTCCACACGGCCAGACGATCCTCGGCCAGCGTCACGATCTCCGATGAGACCGAGACCCTCCCGAGCGTCCGGTCGCGCTCGAGGACATAGATGAACGGTGTCGTCTCGGCCCGTTCGTCCGGCCCAAGGTTGAGGTATTCGTGGAAGAGCGTGAGCTCCTCGCCGTAGGCAGTGGCCGGCACGCGCTTGAAGTGCTTCTTGAAGCGCCCCTCGGTCGCTGCCCAGTCGGCCACCGTCACGGGAAGTGACATGGACCGTTCGTTCCCCTCGTCGTCGATGTACGAGAGCTCATACTCCGGCCAGACGTCGTCGATGTCCGGGTTGCCGTCCAAATCGAGGCGCTCGGACATCTTGTCTCCGGCCGCGGGGTCGTAGACGAGAATCGGATACGCCCGGCTCTCCAGCGAGAGCTTCGCCGCATTGGGCGCTTGATCGTCGCCCGTTCCGTGTTCGGGTGGGCAGGGGCAGTGCATGGCCAATACGGTTGGGTAGTGCGACTGCAAGCCCTTGAGCACGCCCGCGAGCAAATGAGACGGGTTGGCAGCTGACGCTTGGAGCACGAAGACGTTGCGATGCGCGATCGTGACCAGCGCCAGCTCCTTGCGCGTCTCTTCCTTCCCGTGCTGCGCCTTGCCGTACGCGGCCATGTCGCTCACTTGACCGGTGAAGCCCGACGTGCACGCCTGGCCGCCTGTGTTTGAATAGACCTGCGTGTCCAAGACCATCACGCGGATCGGTTTGCCTGACGCCAACAGCCGCGAGAGATTCTGGAAGCCGATATCGAGCATCGCCCCGTCACCGCCGGTCGCGAAGATCGGCGGACAGAGATCGAACTCCTCTTCGCTGAACTGATGCCAGTTGAACGCCGTGAAGAGCGGTTCGTGGATTTCAGCGTTATACTCGCCACTCAACTCGAGCTCCGCGCGACGGACCGCGATGAAGCCATCGGCCATCTTGCGCATGTGCCCCTCGAAGATGCCGATGGCAATCGACGGGGCGTCTTGGAACAGATGGTTCACCCACGGGAACGGGTACGGGTTGTACGGGTAGGTGCTGCCCCAGACCGACGAGCACCCCGTGGCGTTGGTCATCGCCATGTTTGACCGACCCTTGCCGGTCGGGCCTTCGGTGTAGCGCCAATGCAGGTCTTTGAGGTCATCGATCGCCTTCGTGATCCGAGCGACGAGCGTCTTTTTCTCGTCGTCCAGCACAATGTTGGCCTTGTCCTCTCCGCCGACCGCGTGGAGGTCGGCATCCGACGCGAGAATCTTGCGGGCCTTCTCATCGAGTCCCGAAATCAACTCGTCGACCTTCTGGATGTGCTTCTGGACACGTGGCGTCATCAGCGCGTTGACAGCCGACGTCACCAAGTGCACGACCGTCTTCTCGCCGCACCCCATGCACGCGCCATCGCCGCCGACCATCGACCGATAAGTGTCCTTCTTGAGCAGCAGTGACTGCAGCACACCGATGCCCTCCTCGAGATCGGACACATTGATGTACCGGTCGTTCGTGTCCGGCAGGTTTTCCCACAACTTCCAGTTGCGCCGGAGTTGATCGACGATCTCGTCCGTCTGCGGCACCGTGATCAGCGCATCATCGGGACAGACTTCGACGCAGATGTTGCAGCCCTTGCAGGTGTCAGGGTTGACCGTGATCGACAGAAGACCGCCGCTGTTCTTCTCGTGCTGTTCCGGCAGGTCGAAAAACGGACCGGTCTTGGCGATGGGGAACTCCTCGAGCGCGGCGTAGACGGGTCCGAACTCCTCATCGAGGGCGGCGCGCCGCTCGGGGTCGAGCTTCATCTTGTCGACCACGGCTTTGTACGCCTGCGACAGCACCCCTCCGAACGTCGTGAACGGCGTGCCGCGCATGATCTTGCGCGACTCGTTGCCCAGATGCTTCACGATCTGGTTGATCCGGTCGAAAGTCCGGCCGTTGGAAAGCGTCACCATCGCCGCCTGCAACACTTCCTCGACCTCGTTGACGAGACCCGGAATGGCCGAATCGGGACACTGCACCCAGCACTGGCCGCATCCCGTACACTTCTCCGGCACGAACTCGGGGACCTCGAACCGCACGTCCGTCATGTCACGGATCGTCGACGTGGCCGCCGGGATGGCGCTGAGCGCGGCAAACGGATCGGCGATGCCGTCGTCTCCCGTCTTGTACAGATAGCAGACCTGCTCCCAGAAGCGTCCGGGATTCCCCAGGCCCTCTCGCACCTTGCTCCCGTCGAGCATGGCGGGCATGACGGGTGGAACACTTACGGCGTCCGCATTGACCTCGAGCGCGTTCGAATCGATCGTCTCGACCTCGTCGAATCCGCGCTTGATGACGCGAAGGTTATCCTCGATGACCCGCTTTCCAAGGTGACCAAACTTCTTTTGCAGCACCTTGGTGATGCCCTCGAACAGCCGCTGCTCGGCGAGGCCTTCACGCTCCATGAGGCCGGATACCTTGAAGAACGCACCCATGAACGCCGTACCCTGCATCCGGTACCGCAACTCCGGATCTGTCGCCTCCTCCATCGCGATCTTGAACGCATTCAGGTAGTGCACACGCAGGTTGCGGTCCTTGATAGCCTGCTGTCCTTCGGCCGGGAACTCGTTCCACACCTGCTCGGGCGTCCCGTCGTTCTGAATCACGAACACGCCATCGCGCTCCAGCCCGGCCAGTGGGTTCGAATGCCGGAACACGTTGGGGTCGGGGGCCAGCACGACGTTCACGTGCTTGAGCTCGCAATTGAGTCGGATTGGCTCCTTGGCGAGCGTCGCGTAGAACGTGGTCGGCTGGCCTTTCTTCTCCGAGCCGTACTTGGGGTTCGCCTTGATATGCATGCCGAGGAGCTCGGACGCGGTCATCGCCACGTTCTTCCCCATGGTGATGGCACCCCAACCACCCACCGAGTGAATGCGGATCGACGTCGATCCCTTGGGCCAGAGATTCACGTCCTCGGCCGGCGGGAGAGACAACTTCGCGATGTTCGGATAGGCCTCGAGCAACTCCTCTTGCCAGATCTGGAGTTTCGGCAGGCGCGTACCCTCACGCACGAAGTCGATTCCGAGATAGAACTGCCGTCTGTGGCTCCCGTCCGGAAGCATGTTTTCCACGGCAGCGATCAGATCGGCGGGCTGCACATCACGGCTTCCCAGGCCAAACGTGCACGAGAAGAACTCCGGCGCGTCGTCGAGCCGATAGGGAGCGACACCCTCGTATGGCAGCCCGTTCTTCGCACGCCCGTTTTCCAGGGCTTTGTTCACCGCCGCGCGAATCTCACGCAGCAGTGGCTGGTCCACGGCGAGTGGCTGATCGACGCGCTCCATCACCGTCACGGCCTTCTTGCCCTTGAGCAAGTGCGTGAGCACGTCCGTCGGAAACGGCCGGAACATGACGAGGTTGAGCACGCCGACCTTGAGTCCACGCGTGTCGCGCAGGTAGTCGGCGACGGCTTCGGCGTTGGCGACGATCGATCCCTGACCAGCCAGGACGTAGTCGGCATCCTCTAACCGGTAACCCATGGCTCTGGCGTATCGGCGACCTGTCAATGCCGCATACTCGTCCATCGCCTGATCCGTGAAATCGGCCACGTGATCGAAGTAGAATGGACGCTGTGCCGCGACCCCCTGCTGGTAGCTATCCTGGTTCTGTACGACACCCAGCATGGCGGGGTAGTCGAGGTCGAACATCTCTGGGATGCGGCGCCGCTTCTCCCCAAACACCCAGCGCTGCGCGGGCGTCGGGGACTCGATGATGTCAGCCGGATCGCCCAGGTACTCCTTGACCAATTCCCGCTCTGGCATCTTGAACGACTCGATTACGTGGGTCGTCAGGAAGCCGTCCTGTGCCAGGATACCTGGGTTGAGCGACAACTCGGCGACGCGGTGCGTGATCAAGTTGAGATCGGCGCATTCCTGCGCATCCTTGGCGAACAACTGAAAGAACCCAGTGTCGTCCACCGCATGGTAGTCGTCGTGGCCCGCATGCACGTTGAGCGCATGCTTCGTCATGGCGCGCGCACCGATATTCAGGACGTACGTAAGGCGCTTGCCGACGGCGGCGTACAGCGACTCGTGCATGTAGGCAATCCCTTGGCCGCTCGAGAAGTTGGCCGCGCGGATGCCCACCATGCTCATGCCGGCAGTCACGGCGGCGGCCGCATGCTCGCCCTCGGGCTCGAAGAACAGGAGCCGGCGGCCGTTCACGTTGGTCTTGCCCGCCGCGACCGCAGCCGCCCAGCCCTCACCCATCTGCGTCGACGGCGTGATCGGGTAGGCGCCGGCCCCCTCACTGCCGTCAGTTTCCATCTGGACAACGGCGGCTGTCCCGTCGTCGGCCGTGGGCCTGCCAGGATATTTCGGCTCGGGAGGAGCGTTGTCCTTACGCTTGAACATCATGCAACCGCCTTCTCAGGGGAGGTTCGAGTCTCGGCGAACTGTCGGCCCTCGAGCCAGACGATGGCGCCCGTCGGGCACCGTTCGATGGCTGTGGGCGTCGCCAGCTCGTACTTGGTGTAGTCCACCACCGCCAACCCGTCCTTCATCTCGATCAGACCTGGCGCGGCGTCGGCCGCACACCGGCCACACGCCGTACAGGCCACCTGACACATCTCTTCGATCTCGTCGCCTTCGAGTACGCTCTTGCACTGCACCAGCAACTGGTGCTCGACGGGCATGAGGACGAACAGATCCTTGGGACATGCTTCCACGCAGTCACCACACGCCGTGCACTTCTCCGGGATGACGACCGGAAGCCCATACTGATTCATGTAGATCGCGTCGAAATCGCACACGACTTCGCAGTCTGCGAGGCCAAGGCAGCCCCACGTGCAACCCTTGCCTCCTCCCGCCACCGCCGACGCAGCCTTACACGTGTCGAGACCCAAGTAGTCGGCCTGTTGGATCGCGACGTTGATGCCGCCGGCACAGAGCAACCGCGCCACCCGCTTGTTGGCCTCACCGACGGCAACCCCGAGGTAGTCGGCCAGATCGACGACCTCGTCGACGCTCAACACCGTGCAGGTTGCTGGTTGTATCGAGCCTCGCACGACCTTCTCGGCAAATGCGCGACATCCTGCTTCGCCGCAGGCGCCACAGTTCGCGCCCGGCAACCGGTCGGTCACCTCATCGATCCGGGGATCCTCCCACACCTTGAACTTGCGGTGGGTGAGCGCGATGAGCCCGGCGAACGTGAGTCCGAGACCGGCGAGGATCGCGGTCGACAGCAGGATTCCGGAGATGCCCATCGACGCGCTACCCGATGTCCGACAAGTCGGCCTGGTTGAGGAGCCACGTGGCGAGCTTGCCAACCGGATCGGACGGGGCAGGGGATGGTGCGACCGCCGCACCTGCCGCCGCTGCCGCACCTGCCGTCGGCCTTGCTGCCAAAGCCTTCAGCTGTCTCAGCTCCTCAGCCTGCTGTGCACCGCTCATCCCGCCGATCGTGCCTCGCGGCTCCTTCTCGGGCAGATTCGATATCGTCAGTCGGTCCCAAAGGTCAGGCCCGCCGGACGGGTCGTGCATGAACCGCGCGGCGGTGCCCGGAACGAGTGCGGCGATGCCTGGACCGTCGAACGCCGCAAATCGATCCAACCCCGCTCCATCGTGCGTTTGCAGCACGAACGTGCCGGGCGTGATGAGGCGAACCAGCGGTACAGGGGTACACGCGCCGCGCACGATCAGCACGATCTTCTGTGATCCGTCCATGTACTCGGAGAGACCGGGTCGCAGATCGGCACCATCCACCACGGCGACCAGCGGTGGCGCCAGTCGTCGCTCACCCTTACTCCACTTGACGAAGGGAAACGACCCCAGCGAGCGGGCGTGTTCGTTGCCGTGATAGCTGCCGGAGCGGGTGAGCTCGAAGATACGGACCGCGCCGAACGCACGGCCAATTTCTTCTAATGCCTTTCCGATGGCAGTGCGGAGGTCGCCTCCCGGCGCGACGTCGATCAAGAACAGATCGTGGTTGCGTTGCGCCAGCTCGGTCATCGTGGCCCGGGCTTGCTGGATGGTCTCGACCGTCAGCGTGTCGAGCGACAGGGAGTCACCGAACAGGTGTGCCATGCGTTCCGCGTCGATCCGTCCAGCCGCGAAGGGGCCGAGTTCTGCAACGACGCGGTTCAGCTTCCCGTTGGCGGACCCTTGATGGTCGCTCAGGAACGTCTGCACTTGTTCCACCGTGGTGCCCAGTGCCGACTGAAAGGCCTCGCGCTGGCCCGCGAGCACTCTGAGCGCAAGTTCCACGCGTTCGTCAGACGGCATACTTATCAAGCTCCTCGTTGAGGATCGCGATCTTCTCGTCCGCCGAGTGCGTCGGGACCGCACGCACCTCTTCGTACACGGGGATGTCTTCATTCCGATAGAAAAGTCCGAGCCGGATCTTGTCGTCCAGCTGCGCCAAACGAAATCCGTTGGCGAGATCCGACGGATCGTGTGGGACGTGATGCTTGTAGATCTGCTCGGTGTCGCTGGACCGGATGCCTTGCGGATGCACCAACAGCTCGATGGTGTCGGGGTTGCGCATCGCTTCGAGAAAGATCTGATCCGTGTACTGCGGACACCGTTGAAGGATTCGCACGAAGGCGAATCCCCGATGCTCGAACGCGGCTTCTAGCGTTTGGTAGATGTGATCTGGTACCCAGTCGCCCGTCTGTGCCACGAACGACGCGTTTTCCACGCCAAGCGTCGTGGCAATGGGATTCATCGCATTGAGGAAGGCGCCCCGTGGCTGCGTGTTGCTCTTGAACCCCTTGGGGCTCGTCGGTGACGTCTGGTTCTTAGTCAAGCCGTACACGCCGTTGTCGAGCATCAACGCCACGAGGTTGGGGTTGTAGCGCGTCGTGTGAATCCAGTGCGCCGCCCCGATCGAGCAGCAGTCCCCGTCCCCCATGACCACGAACACCTGGAGATCGGGCCGCCGCAACTTTACGCCCGTCGCCAGTGGCAAGGCTCGCCCGTGCAACCCGTGGAACCCGTACGAGTTGATGTAGTGGGGGAACCGGCTCGAGCACCCGATGCCCGAGACAAACACTGTCTGTTCCGGCGGCAGCTGCTTGGCCTCGAGTAGGCGCTGCACGGCTGCAAGCACGGCATGGTCGCCGCAGCCCGAGCACCATCGGGGCACGGCGGCCTCGTAGTCCTGCAAGTTCCAGGAGCGGTCTTCGTCGATCGCGCTCCCCATCAGAGAGCATCCGAGTTGAATCATCATTCGGCTCCACCGGGCACGGAGGCCCGAATCGCGTCGAGGATCTGGCCCGGCCGCAACGGCTCGCCAGGTACCCGTGTCCAGCAGTCGACGTCTACCAGGGTCGCGGCACGCAGGAGCCACGACAGCTGACCGCGACGACGATTCTCCGGGGTGATGAACGGCGCCTTGGGATCGTCGGAGTAGTTGATCTCGACCGTCATCACCCTCTTGAACTTGGAGAAGATCTCCGTGAGTCCCGGCTCCAGCGGTGAGAGGAAGCGGAGGTGCAGTGACGAGACATCGATCCCTTCGTCTCGAGCGCGATCGACGGCTTCCTCGATAGCCCCCATCGTGCTTCCCCAGCCGACCACGAGGAGATCACCCTGATCCGGGCCACGGACGGTCGGTGGCTGCAGGGTCTGCTGGAATACGGCCATCTTCCGGGCGCGCATTTCGCAGCCTCGCTCGTGCACGTCGGGGCTGTAGCCGATCTTCGAGTCTTCGTCGTGCGAGAGCCCCGTGGCGCGAAACATCCCGTTGGGCTGCCCGGGGATGACTCGGCGTGACAGTCCCGTCTGCGGATCCCACTCGTAGGGCCGCTGCCCCTCGGCCACCGGGCTCAGGTCCAAGGGCGCCGCGAGCCAGGTCCGGTCGACCTTGGGTCGTGGGAAGGGTTGCACCCCCGTCGCCAGGTTGGCATCGGACAGGACGATGACGGTACAGCGGAACGTCTCGGCGATCTTCCGCGCCGTCGTCATGCAGAGAAAGCACTCTTCCATGGTGGCCGGCGCCATCACGACCTTGGGGGCGTCACCCGGCTGGCCGAAGGCGGCTGCCAACAGATCGGCCTGTTCGATCTTGGTGGGGAGTCCCGTGCTTGGGCCGCCCCGCTGCACGTCGACAATGACGAGCGGCACCTCGGTCATCACTGCGAGTCCAATGAACTCGGTCTTGAGGGCGAGTCCGGGTCCCGAGGTGATCGTGAATGCCACCTTGCCGGCAAAGCTCGCACCCACGGCGACACCGATCGCTGCGATTTCGTCTTCCGCCTGGTGCACGATGCCGCCGAAGTTCTCGAAGACCTCGCTCAGGTGATGTGATGCCGAGGTCGCCGGCGTGATCGGATACATCGCGCACAGCTCCATGCCTGACGCAATGCTGCCCATCGCGATCGCCTGGTTCCCGTTCATGACCACCATGGGCACGCTTGGCGCCTCGACGGGGATGTCCACTTTGAAGTCGAGGGTGGCCTCGGCCCACTCCTGCCCTAATTCGAGCAGCGCGATATTCGATTCGGCGACCTCCGGGGCCTTCTTCCGAAACTCGTGTTGGATCAGGTCCTTGATGATCTCGAGGTCGCGGGAATAGATGTTGGCGAGCATGCCGAGCGCGAACATATTCTTGCCGCGCCGGGGGTTCTCGACCAGCTTCAGCGCCTGCTCTTCGAGGGGCACCTTCACGAACTGGTAGTCGTGGCCGTCGAGCTCTTCCATGGCCGCGGTCCACTGACTGCGGATGTCCTCGTCCTCATGAGTCTCCCAGAGGCCATCGATGAGGATGATGGCCCCGTCGGCGAGCGCACCAGCCCGGTGGCGATGCAGCAGCACCTGTTCATTGAAGGCGACCACCAAATGGGCCGCATCGCCCCAATTCGTCACCGGCTTGGTGCCAATGCGAATGCGATTGCCGGAGGCACTCGGTGGAGTCCGGGGAGGCGGCTGGATCTCGGCGGGGATGATCTCGACGGTCCACACTCCGTTCCCCATGCGGGCGGACACGCGGCCAAAGATCTGCCCGCACTTCTGGGCGCCTTCGCCCGGGTCGGACACGATTTCTACCGTGTGTTCTGTCGCTTTGATGACGGTCTTCTGGCCCTTCTTGCGAGCCTTCTTTTTCTTACTGGCCGGGGATGCCGTAGATGAAGGAGTCATCGCGCTCTTTCGTTGCGGTCCGGATGCGGCACGGGGCCAGGCGCGAACCACCGTGAGCGCGAGCGCCGTCACGAAGTGACGCGCCGCGCTTCACTGCGCTTCCGCCCTTGGCACCTGCCACCCCTCCCATGTGTTGCGGCTCTCGGATCGCGCCGGCCGGGCCGTCAAGGACACGACGGATTGGCGGTCCGATTCTCACCGCTGCTCAGCGGGGAAAGCTAATGATTTTGTGGCGGACGGGAAAGGAAAGCCGGGATGAAGAAGTCTTTATAAGCTGTTGTCAGTTCATGGTTTCCCGCTATTCTGAGGGATGTAGTCGATTTTTAGGTCGGGGTCGGGCTCTCGAGCCCCCGTCGAGCACCTGTTTCAGAGCAATTGTAGGGTGGCCGCCGACGGTTGTGAGGTCCCGCTGACCGGTGCAGGTCTTGCACCTGCCGCGTGTCAGCCGCAGGTTAGCCCAATCGTTGCGCCGAGCAACGCTGCGCCCGCGGGAGGAACCTGTCATGATCCATGGACTCGAGGCGTTTCCCGTTTTCGGAGGTTTGACACCGGAGCAGTTGGATGTGCTGGGGCACCACTGCGAGATGGTAACCGTCAAGCAAGGTGAGACGGTGTTCACAGCGGGCGATCCCGCCACGCATCTCGTGTTTGTGCGCTCCGGACGAGTAGAGCTGCGCTTTCAGGTCGAGTACGCCGGTGCCACGGACGAGTTTCCGCTCGACACCGTGGGGTCCCACGGGGCCTGCGGCTGGTCCGCGATGATTCCGCCGCACCGCTACACGCTCGGCGGCTACGCGGTCCAGGATTCGGAACTCGTCCGAATCAAGCGGTCCGACCTGGAAGAATGCTGTGAGGCGGACCTCCAATTGGGCTACCTTGTCATGAAAAACATCGCTCGCCTCGTTGGTGAACGGTACGAACTCGCCCGCCGGATCCTGCTGTCGGAGATCAAGACAAATATCCGGCAAAGGGATCCATTGGCGTAGACCAGCCTATGGCGAGTCTTTCTGTGGTCTTTCGCGACTAGAGAGAAAGTTACATCTTTGGGAAGGTCGTAGCGGTCGCCGGCTCACTGCCTCACAGCTGTCTCGAACCATGGCTCCAAGGTGGTTAACGGGCTGGTACCTGGGTGGCTTGGCTCCG
>JAOTWK010000078.1 GCA_029862935.1 Gemmatimonadota bacterium
CGAGACATGGGTGATTGGCGGGGCACCACGTGAAGTCTCGGTGACGCTCGACCCGCAAGCGCTCGCGGCGCGCGGACTTTCGGCGGGCGCGGTCATGCAGGCGCTCGGCGCGGCCAACGCCGAGCTGCCGGCCGGCCACATTGTGACGGGAAACCGCAGCATCCCGCTCCGCATCGGCCACCTGCTGCGGAACAGGGATCAGGTGGCACACGTGGTCGTCGCTGTCATCAACGACCGACCGATCCGACTGGGAGACGTCGCGCGGATCGCTGACGGACCCGCGGAGCCGGACCAATACGTTGCATTCCTCTCGCGGGAGACCGGAACGGACTTCGAGCCCGCCGTCACGATTGCCATTGCCAAACGCGAGGGCACGAACGCCGCCACCATCGCTCATCAGGCCATAGAGCGCGTAGACGAGCTTCGGGGCAGAGTGGTGAGCGACGACGTTCGCGTGACGGTGACGCGTGACTACGGCGAAACCGCAACCGAGAAGTCCGGGGAACTCCTGTTCCACATCCTGGTCGCGACGGTTGGGGTCGTGCTGCTCGTGTGGTTTGCGCTCGGATGGCGTGAAGCGGTGGTCGTGCTCGTCGCCGTGCCGGTCACCTTAGCGCTGACGCTCTTCGTCTATCGTCTTTACGGCTACACGCTGAACCGCATCACGCTGTTCGCTCTCGTGTTTGCCATCGGCATTCTCGTCGACGATGCGATCGTCGTCGTCGAGAACATCGCACGACACCTCAAGCTCAAACACCGTCATGCCGACGAAGCTGCCGTGGTGGCGGTCGACGAGGTCGGCAACCCAACCATTCTGGCGACGCTCGCCGTGATCGCGGCCATCCTGCCGATGGCGTTCGTGTCGGGACTGATGGGACCGTACATGCGCCCGATCCCTGTCGGGGCCTCCGTGGCGATGCTCTTCTCGCTCGCCGTGGCGTTCATCGTAACGCCGTACCTGGCCGTCCGGTTGGTGAAACAGCACAACGATGCGCCTCCGTCGGGACGGCCGGTCGAAACCACAGACGAAGAAGTGCCCACCGGCCGCATCGCCCAATGGTATCGGGGCATCATGGACCAATTGCTGGGCGACTCGCGGCGCCGCATGCTCGCCTACGGTGGAATGGTCGCCCTGCTCGTCTTGTCGGCGGCGCTCGTGCCACTCCGGTTGGTGACGATCAAGATGCTCCCCTTCGACAACAAGAGTGAGTTCCAGCTCATCGTCGACATGCCCGAGGGCACGTCACTCGAGCGGACCGCCGAAGTGGCCCAGGCGCTGGCCCTCGTCGCCGCGCGCGATGGGGACGTCCATGACGTGCAGACGTATGCTGGCGTGGCGGCGCCATTCAACTTCAACGGCTTGGTGCGACACTACTTCTTGCGACGCGGTCCCACGGTGGCAGATGTGCAAGTCAACCTGGCGCCGAAACACGAGCGTTCCGGCCAGAGTCACGACATCGCCCTGCGCATGCGCCCCGCGATCGATTCGGTTGCCCGCGCGTACGGAGCGTCGGTCAAGCTCGCCGAGATCCCGCCGGGACCACCGGTGATGGCGACGCTGACCGCCGAGGTCTACGGACCACGCTACGAAGAACAGATCGATATCGCAGATGGCGTGCGGCAGGTGTTTCTCGAGACCGACGGCGTCGTCGACGTCGACTGGTCGGTGCAGGCCAGCCATGCCGAGGTTCGTGCTGCGATCTCACAAGCGGAAGCCCGGCGCGCCGGCACCAACGCGCAGGAGATCGTTCAGACGATCGCCGCCTCGATGGGTGGCGCGAGCGCAGGATTGCTGCACGACGAGTCAGCCGCCGAGCCAGTGCCGATTCGGGTGCGAATTGCGGACTCGGCTGCGACGTCGATACGCGACGTGGCCTCGATGCCCATCGCCACACCGCGCGGTGCGCGTGGATTGGGCACACTGGCGAGCCTCGACAGTGCCCCGGCCGCAACACCCATCTTCCACAAGAACCTTCGGCCGGTAGTATACGTGACCGCTGACGTCGCGGGGCGACTGGAGAGTCCTGCGTACGCGATGCTCGAGATGGGAGATCCGCTCGCCGAGCAGCTTGCCGACGTCGATCGGCACTGGGTCACGTCACCCACGATCACCGAGGAGCCGTTCATTGTGTGGGACGGCGAGTGGCAGATCACCGTAGAGGTGTTCCGCGATCTCGGGATCGCGTTTGCGGCCGTGCTGGTGCTGATCTACGTGTTGGTGGTCGCGTGGTTCCAGTCATTCACAGTGCCGCTCGTCATCATGGCACCGATTCCGCTCACCCTGATTGGCATTCTTCCGGCCCACGCTGCCTCGGGCGCCTTCTTCACGGCGACGTCCATGATCGGCATGATCGCCCTGGCCGGGATCATTGTGCGGAACTCGATCTTACTGGTGGACTTCGTCGAACTGGGATTGGAGCGGGGTCGTTCGCTCAAGGACGCCGTCGTCGCGTCGGGCTTGATCCGTTCGCGACCGATCATCCTGACCGCGCTGGCCGTCGTGATCGGCGGGTTCGTGATGGTGCGCGACCCAATCTTCGAGGGATTGGGTATCGCGCTCATCAGTGGGGCAGTCGTGGCAACGCTGCTCACCCTCATCGCCATTCCACTCCTCTACTACGAGATGCACAAATGAAGTTGCTCCTGATCTTCGTCGACTCGAACCACCGGGACGACGTCGAGGCTATTCTCGACGAGGCGGACGTTCCGGGATACAGTGAGTTCCCCACCGTCTTGGGCAAGGGGAAGACCGGACGAAAAATGGGCACCCGTGCCTTTCCGGGCTCCAGCACGCTATACTTTGTCGCGCTCCCCGATGGCGAGTGTCACGGGATCTGTGACCAACTCGCTGCCCTCAGCGCCAAGGCGGGTCCCGAAGAAGGACTCAAAGCTTACACCCTCGACACCATGGAAGTCATATGAAGATGCACTATGTCATCCGGCGCATCGCCGGGACGTTCATTCTGGGCTCGCTGGCACTGGGATACTGGGTCAGTCCCTACTGGTACTTGTTCACCGCCTTCGTGGGGCTCAACCTGCTGCAGTCCAGCTTCACGCGGTGGTGCCTGATGGAGACGATGCTGGCGAAGGTGGGAGTGGGGAGGGAGTAGGGAGGAGTAAGGAGGGAGGAGGGAGGCTCCTATTCCAACAACGCCCGCGCCTTCCGAAACACAGCGTACCACATTCGTCGTGTCAGTCTCCCGGTGTTGGTGTTCTGGCGGCTGGGGTGATACGAGGTGAGTAAAGTCGTTCCGTTTGACAGGTGGTGCGAGGCGCCGTGCCCGAATGCCGGCCGCTCACGTGGCGCGAGCTGTTGCCACCACCCCGCGGCCTTGAGGTACTGGCGGTGTGCCACGTGGCCGAGCGCCAACACCACTTGGACACGGTCCAACAGCGAGAGCTCTCGTTCCAGGTATCCCTGACACGCATCCAACTCGTCCTGCGTCGGCTTGTTGCCGGGGGGCGCGCACCGTGCTCCGGCGGTGATGAAACAGTCGCTGAGGATGAGGCCATCGTCTCGGGCGGACGATGCTGCCTGACTCGCGAACCCGAAACGATGGAGCGCCTCGTAGAGCCAATCGCCGCTCGAGTCGCCCGTGAACATCCGCCCCGTGCGATTGGCCCCGTGCGCGGCCGGCGCGAGCCCCACGATCATGAGGCGCGCATCGGGATCGCCGAACGCCGGTACCGGTTTTCCCCAATAGTCCCATTCGCGAAAGGCGCGCTTCTTCTCGGTTGCCACACGCTCACAGTGGGCCACGAGCCGGGGACAGCGACGGCACGCTATGACAGACTGCTCGACGCGATTGAGAAGGTCACTCATTGGGCGATGGCGTTGGGGAGCAGAAAAGATATGGGTGATGGGGGAAGAGGGCGAAGAGAAGGCGACGGCTGGCGACAATTCCCTTCTGCCCCCTCTGCCCCTCCTACCCCTCCTGCCGCCGCATTACCGAATCCGCCGGCGTCACGTCTTCCACCTTCCAGCGATACAACTGGTAGACCGTCTCGGAACCGTCGCGGCGGACCCAGAACTGGGATTGGGTGGAGTCGAACGCGAGGGCGCCTAAGGTCCGGCCTGCGGCATCGCGCAGCGTGAGCCGTCGATCGGGCCGCCGGAAGTCCGCGGAGTCGGCTTGCGCAGGCGTGGCGAAGCCGGTGCCCTGTGCGGAGAGCGAGCGCAACTCGCCGAGCAGGCGGGTCATTGCCGCGGAGTCCGTGGCAGTCCCGTTCGCAAAGGTCCACGCGCTATCGGCTCGCACCAGCTCGTAGCGGCGGCCAGCGCGCTCGATCGAGATGCGGGCAATACTGTCCGGCTCAACCGAGAGGATCCGCTTGTCACGCCAATCGCTGACCGGGCGGTCGATGAGCAGAACCAGCTCTCCCTCGAGCAGGTAGACGTTGTCATCACCCACCCGACGGGCGTACACCGTCCGAGCGGCGCGACCCTGCCGGCCGATCAAGAGATCCGCAACCGTGCGGCTTCCCGCCAGCACCCGTAGCCGTCGCGCCGTGGCAGTGTCCACGCCCATCCGCTCGTGCGATGCCGGGTTCTGTGCCGCGAGCTCGCCGGTCACCGCATCGGCAGTCGCGCCGAATAGCTCCGCAACTTTGTCCGGGGCAGTGGCAAATCCATTCACCGTCCACGCCGCTCCGGTCCGGGCCAAGCGCACGGTGTCTGCGGCGCGCTGAAACACCACCGAATCCACTTCCCCTGCCGAGATGGCGCGGATCAGTTCCACTTCTTCGATTACATCGCCACCGCCTGACAGAATCTCCGAGAGCCCCCAGAGAAACAGGGCGAGGACGAGTGCGATGCCGACACGCTGGAGTTGGCGGACGGTCATGACGGTGTTCCCTGCCCCGCGCGAACGTAGGCACGCTGGCTCCCTCGGCGCCGGCGCCACAGGCGCCACATCGCGAACAGCACGAGCAACAGCGGAAGGCCAATCACATTGCCATACTTGACCAAGTCCCGCGTGGTCCGGCCCTCAAACACCAAAGGTGGCGGCCGCCGGTCCTTGGACCGGATCTGAATGAGTGCGTCGTCCTGCGCGAGCCAGTCCACCGCGTTGAGCACGAACAGCAGTCCGCCGGGTGCCGATCCGGCGTACTGATCCGTCACGAAGTCACTGTTCCCAACAATCACGAGACGGCCGGCCGCTTCACGCGCGGTGCCGACTGCCAATGGATTGACCGTCACCGCAACGAGCTGCGGCTCGAGACTGTCACTCGGAAAGTCGCGCTGCGGGTTGATGAACGCCCGGCCACCCTCCACACCACCCGCACGGCTCGTGGTGAACAGCGGCGTCACGGTGCCCGGGACCGCGTTCGACGTGTCGATGCTGCTGCTCCACGGAAGGAACGCCGACTCGAGACCCTGCACGACGATGGATTCCTGCGTGCTCAGCGCTCGGAGCCAGAACGGATAGCCTACTAACAGGCGTCCGCCCTGAATGGGCATCGAGACCCGCTCGTTCGACGCCAAGTCGTACACCATGTCGAGCCCAATGGAGACGCCGTACGGCTCGAGCAGGGTGTTCCACGCGATCGGCCGTGCCGATGCCATGAACCCCTGCTGTTCGATCTGCATGCCGTTGGCCATGACGAGCGCCCCACCCCCTCGCCGCAAGAACGCGCCGTACCGCTCCGCCTGAACAGAGTCCAAGAAGAACGGCGTGCCGGCGAGCACGAGCACATCGACGTCGCTCGCGATGGCGGTGCTGTCCGACATGACCACGGTGCGGACATCGTACGTGCGGCCCAACTCCGCTCTCAAACGCTGATACGTCGGTCCCGCACCCGGTGCCTGTGGTGAGACTGCCTCGACCAGGCCAACGACGTCGCGATCTGAGCGGGTGAGCGTCCGCACGAACGTCACGAGACGGTACTCCAGGTCTTCGGTCCGCTCCACGAAGGGAATCGTCTCGGTGCCGTCGGCGTATTGGAGTGCCAAGCCCAGGTAGCCTTCTTTGACCTGGAACTCGGATTCCCCAATGACATTGAACTGCACCGGAGCGATGCCGAGCGACCGAGCCTCATTCGCCGCGTCTTCGTTATCGGCCGGATCGATCTCCGTGACGCGGACCTTCCCCCCGCCCGCCGATCGGAGGTCGGCAAGCAGATCTGCGATATCGCGCTTGACGATGCCAAACTCTGAGGGCAGCTCTTGCGACACGAACAGCTTGATGGTCACGAGATCGTCGAGCCCGGCGAGAATGGACCTCGTGGCCGGTGACAGCGTGTAGGCGTTGCCCGGCGTGAGATCCACTCGCCCACCGATGTGCCGGCCAAACAAGTTGACGACGACCAGAAGCACCACAATCAGCGCCGTCCCCAGCCGCAACCGTTGACGCGTCTCGCGGCCGCGCGCGAGCTTGCGCCGCATGAGTGCGTAGTAGGCGAGCGCCAGGAACAGCCCGGTAAGCGTTACGAAGTACACCACGTCGCGAAGGTCGATCACGCCGCGCGCAACGTTCTCGAAATGCCCCAACACAGCTAGGCTCGCCACCACTGCGCTCGCCCAGGGTGGCAACCCGGTAATCAGCGGATCGATACCGACCAGAATGAGCAGGAACATCACGGTGAGACCCGTGATGTAGGCGGTGATCTGGTTGGATGTGACACTGGAGGCCCAGAGTCCCACGCCCGTGAGGCCCGCGGCCAGCAGCGCAGCACCCAGGTATTGGGCCACCATGACCCCCGCCTGGACATCGGCGCCCAACGAAAGGCCGAGGGCGACGGGAACGGTGAAGAGCAACGCGAGCCACATGAACAGCACCTGGCCCACGTACTTGCCCATCAAGAGTTCCACTTCCGACACCGGCTGTGCCAAGACGACCTCGAGGGTACCCGATCGAATATCCTCTGCGAGCGCGCGCATGGTCACAGCGGGGACGAAGAACAACAGAATCCACGGCAACAGCTGCAGCATCGGCCGGAGCGACGCCACACCCACGAGGTACGCCTGGCGGAAGAACAGGAGATCGTTGATCACCAGGAACACGACGAGCAGGATGTATCCCGTCGGATGGTCGAACAGGGAGCGGAGCTCCCGCCGCGCAATCGTCCAGACGGCCTTCATCGTTCGCCGCTCGTCAGCTCGCGGAACAGATCTTCGAGACTGCGGCTCTCCTGGTGCAACTCGTACAAGGTCCACCCGCGGGCCTTGGCCAAGCCAAACACCGCGGGTCGGACGTCGCGCGAGCTGTCGGCCGCAAGGGTCACGGCGACCCGGGCGCCGCGTGGCGTCGGATCCTCCACCCGAATGACCCCCTCCACGGTCCTCAATCCCTCGACGATGCCCTCGCCCTCGGCCTCGACAGTGATTCGCACCGCCCCTTCGGCCTGGCTGGCCAGCGCCTCCACCGAGCCATCGGCCACGATCTTCCCTTCGTGGATCACGAGGAGCCGAGAGCAGGTGTGCTGCACTTCGGGCAGCACGTGCGTGGAGAGGATCACCGTGCGTTCTTGCCCGAGCGCGCTGATAAGCCGGCGGATTTCCACCCGCTGATTGGGGTCCAACCCCTCGGTGGGCTCATCCAGCACCAGCAGATCGGGACGGTGGAGAATGGCCTGCGCCAGCCCCACCCGCTGCCGGTACCCTTTGGACAACTCGCCGATCGGCCGGTAGAACACGTTACCGATTCCCGTGCGGTCAACCGCTTCATCGAGGGCGTCGGCGCCAGCAGCGCCTCGCAGATGTCTGAGCCGCGCGACGAAGTCCAGGTACTCGGCAACCAGCATGTCACCGTACAGCGGGTTGTTTTCCGGCAGGTATCCGATCCGGCGCTTGGCATCCATGGCCCGTTCCGCGAGCGGAAAGCCGTCGAACAGGATTTCGCCGGTGTCCGGCTCGTAAAACTGGGTGATCAACCGCATGGTCGTGGACTTACCCGCCCCGTTTGGTCCCAGGAACCCAACCACCTCACCGCGGTCGATCTCGAAGCTCGCGCCTTCGACGGCGGTCACGCCGTCGAAGTGCTTGGATACGTGTTGGAGACTGAGCAGGGTCATGAACATGAACCAGTCAAGGCCAAATCCCGCAGTCCGATCGGGAAAAAATTCTAATCAGACCCCCCGCATTCTGCCAAGCCTTTGCGCGAATTGCCTTTCGGTCCTAACTTTGTACCGTAAAGTTCTTTACCCTTCTCGCGAGCGGGGGCCGCGTGACGATTCCGAGACACGAGGACCGGGAAAACGCCAAGGAGACGCTGGAGTACATCCGGCGGACCATGGAGTCGGCTTCGACCTTCACCGCCGTCTCGGGATGGGGACTGGTCACCGTGGGAGGGGTGGGCCTGCTCGCCGCATGGCTCGCGTGGAGCGGTAACCAGGACGCCGATCTCAGGATCTGGATCCCTGCGGCAATCGTCTCGGTCATGATCGCCGTGGCCTTCAATGTGGCCAAGGCTCGGCGACAGGACGTCCCGATCTGGTCGGGCGCCATTCGTCGGCTGGCCTGGGTAATGACCCCCACGCTCGGCGTCGGCGCCCTGCTGACGTTCGCCCTGACGGCCCAAGGTACCCCACAGCTGCTGCCCGGCACGTGGCTTGCGATCTACGGCGCGGGCGTGACGGCGGGGGCCGAGTTCAGTGTCCGAGCGATCCGGTGGATGGGCGTGCTCTTCGTCGGGATTGGCGCGGTGGCCCTGTTCCGGCCGGAGTGGGGACTCGCGTTACTTGCCGCCGGGTTCGGTGGTCTGCACATGGTCATCGGCCTGGACATCATGTTGCGGCATGGCGGGTAGCGCGGTGTCCGACGAGCTGGACCGCCTCATCCACGAGCGGATGCGCTTGGGGATCGTGTCGGCGTTGGCTGCGGAGGACAGCATGAGCTTTGCCGATCTCAAGCATGTGCTGCGCACCAGCGATGGGAACTTGAGCGTGCACGCGCGGAAGCTCGAGGAGGCAGGGTACATCAAGGTGAGTAAGGGATACGAGGATCGCAAACCGAAGACCGACTATCGGCTGACGGCTAAGGGCCGCCGAGCACTCGAGGGATATCTGGAAAAGATGGAAGCCATTCTCAGCGAAGCGCGCGACGCGCTGGAGCGGTCATGAGCGGACTACACGTAGGCATCATCATGGACGGGAACGGGCGCTGGGCCCGGACCCAAGGCAAGCCGCGCTGGCGCGGTCATCTGGCCGGTGTCGACACCGTGCGCGACGTGGTGCGTGGCTCACCCGACCTCGGCATCACGACCCTCACGCTGTACGCCTTCTCGAGCGACAACTGGAAACGCCCACCCGCCGAAGTGGGACGCCTGTTCTGGCTGCTGCGCGAATACTGCCGCCGCGAAACCGCGGAGCTCATCGACAACGGCGTGCGGGTCACCCACGTGGGGCGACGCGACCGCATCCCCCCATCGGCCCTGGGCGAGCTCGACCGGACCATCGGCCAGACGCGCGGTGGGACACGACTACAGCTTCGGCTCGCGATCGACTACAGCTCGCGGTTCATGATCAGCGAGGCGGCCCGCGCCGTCGCCGATCGCGTCACTGCAGGGTTACTCGACACCGACGCGGTGACCCCCGACCTGTTGAAGCAGTTCATTTCGAATGGAACGCCGGAACCGGACCTCGTGGTCCGCACGGCGGGCGAGCAACGGCTGTCGGATTTTCTCTTGTGGGAATCCGCATACGCGGAGCTCTACTTCACGCCCGTGCTGTGGCCGGACTTTCGTCGCGCGGACTTGGCACTGGCCGTGTCGGAATTCCATCGCCGCGAGCGCCGGTTCGGCGGCGTGAAGGTGGAGTCCAAGCTGGTCAGCTGAGGGAGCCGCGAAACTCCCGCACCCTTTTCTCGCGGCGTCCGCGGCTCGATCTTTTCCGATCGGCCTTCCACACTCCAACCGAGAACTCGCCTCATGCGTAGAATCGTCGCACCGCTGTTGTGTGTCGCGCTGGCAGTCCCAGCCCTCGTGCAGGCACAGGACCTCACCCCGTCACCCGGCACGCGATACGACCGACTGTTGATCCAAAACGCCATGGTCATCGACGGCGCGGGGAACCCGACGCGCGGCCCGATGGACATCCTCATCGAGGGCTCGACGATCGCGAGCATCCGTCCGCATCGGCCCAACGCACGTGTGACGGCGGACCGGATGATCGATGCGACGGGCATGTACGTGATGCCGGGCATCATCGATCTGCACGGCCACACGCAGTTCAGTCGAAATGGCGAGCCGTTCCCCAAGGACTACGTCTACAAGCTCTGGTTGGCACACGGCATCACCACGATCCGCGACCCTGGCTCCGGCGAAGGGCTGGACACGATCGTGCACCACGCGCGGCTCTCGGAGTCCAACGCCATCGCCGCGCCAACGATCATTCCCTACGCTTACGCTGGGGGCAACACCCCCGACGAGGCTCGGGACAGGGTGCGACAGGCCAAACAGAAGGGCGCGCGCGGTCTCAAGGTGTTCGTCAATCGCCCTGACGTGTGGGAAGCCCTGATGGAGGAGGCGCACAAGCAGGGACTGCCCGTCGCCACCGACATGAAGATTCAGGAGCTCGATGCGATGGACGTCTCGCGGCTTGGCGTGCGCAGCATCGAGCATTGGTACGGGATTCCCGATGCGGCCATCACCGGACCACAGGATTTTCCGGATTCCTACAGCTACGACAACGAGCTCGACCGGTTCCGCTGGGCGGGCGACATCTGGCGTCAGGCCGATCCGGATTTGCTGTCGGCCGTGCTCGACACGATGCTGGCGCACGGCGTGACCTGGGATCCGACGTTTGCCGTGTACGAGGCGAACCGCGACCTCGCGCGCGCGCAAAATCTGCCGTGGTTCGAAGAGTACGCGATGCCCAACCTGCTCCAGTTCTTCGAACCCGACCCCGAACGCCATGGGTCGTACCACTTCGACTGGACGACGGAAGACGAAGTCATGTGGCGCAACAACTTCCAGATCTGGATGACGTGGGTCCGGGAATATGCCGCGCGGGGCGGCAACGTCGGCGTTGGGTCAGACGCGGGATTCATCTATCACTTGTACGGCTTCGGCACGATTCGCGAGATGGAGATGCATCGCGAAGCCGGATTCCACGCGCTGGAAGTCATTCAGCATGCCACGTCGAATGGCGCGAAGGCGATGGACCT
>JAOTWK010000586.1 GCA_029862935.1 Gemmatimonadota bacterium
GGACAAGCGGGATAAGGATCTGGATTTGGTCGACGATGACGAGGAACTGGAAGACGAGGACGACCTAGAAGAGATCTACGAGGTCGAGAGTGCCAGTGGCATCGCGGGGTTCATTGGCGGGTTGCTGCTGGGCGCCCTGCTCGGCGCCGGCATTGCCCTCCTCATCGCCCCAGAACGCGGCGATGTCACGCGCCGCCGTCTGCGGAACCGGTTCAACGACGTCGCGGATGACGCGCGGGACCAGTTCGAGGATTGGCGGGATTCGGCCGAGCGCGAGCTGCGCCGTGGTCGCCGCACGGTCAAGCGGAAGCTCCGCGGCGACGACTGACGGGCGTTACGGCGTTCGGGTTGCGAGCTCGTCCAGCAGGCGCCGCGCCTCGTCCTGATAGCGCGGATCCAGCACGTCGCTCGTTGGGGGACGCCGCACGACCTCGCGTAGCTCACGCGCGGCGTCGGCAAATCGATCGAGGTCGAGATAGACCTCGGCCAGCTCGAGGTGGTGGTAGAGGTACTCCGGCTCCAGCGCGACCGAACGCTCCAAATTGACGACCGCCGAGTCCCAGCTCGCACGATCCATGAACCCGGCACCCAGGAACGTCTTGGCGAAGAACTTCGTGAGGCCAGACAGCCGTTTGATCTCTGCATGCCACGCCCCGAGCACGTGGTACGCCCCATCATGGGTGGAATCGAGCGCGATCGCGCGGGCGGTGGCGTCATAGATCCGTCGCGCAAACCGCACGCGTTCTTTCCCGCCCTTGGTGCGGGAAAGCCGTCCGAGCGCCTGCGCTAGCTGAAAATGCCCCTCTGCCTGGAGCGAATCGGCTCGCACGGCCGCGTCGGCGTACAAGTACGCGACATTGAACAGGCTGTCGCGCAACTTCTTCTCGTTATCTTCGAGCTGCTTCGCGACCTCGTTCTGGGCCCAGGCGAACTTCCACATCGCGTCGTACGTCTGTCTCGCGAAGTACGCCGCCCGGAACGCTTCGAGCGCCTCGCTGGGGTTGAGGGCGTCGATCAGGCTGTCGCCGCGGGCGATATGGGATTCGTAGTCATCCGTCTGCGCTCGCGCATGTGGAACGACGCTGACCGATGCTACGACAAGCAACGGTACGAAGCTCGAGAGACGCATTGGGGATCCGCCAGGGCAAAAGGAAGAGGCCGGTACGGGTAATGATCATTCTGCCACTTATCGAGCGCAAGCGAGACGGCGGGGCCCTCACGTCGGGTGAGTGGGGGGAGCTGATCGCGGCGTACACCGCTGGGCAGGTGCCCGACTACCAGATGGCGGCGCTCGTCATGGCGGTCTGGCACGCCGGCCTCGAAGAGCCCGAGATCGCGGCACTCACCGATGCGATGTGCCGGTCGGGTGCCTCGCTCGAGTTCGGCAACGACGTTCCGCCCCGCGTCGACAAACACTCGACGGGTGGCGTTGGGGACAAGATCTCTCTCGTATTGGCCCCGCTGGTGGCGTCCGCAGGCGCCGCGGTGCCCATGATCTCCGGTCGCGGACTCGGCCACACCGGCGGCACGCTCGACAAGCTGCAGTCGATCCCCGGATTCCGCATCGATCTCACGCTCGATGAGGCCCGCCGGCAAGTCGAGCGGATCGGCGTGGCCCTGCTCGGGCAGACGAGTGAGATCGCACCGGCCGACCAGAAGCTCTACGCGCTGCGCGACGCGACCGCAACGGTCGAGACCATTCCGCTCATGGCGCCGAGCATCATGTCTAAGAAGCTCGCCGAGGGATTGGATGGTTTGGTGCTCGACATCAAGACGGGAAGCGGGGCGTTTCTGCCGGAGACGGAGCGCGGGTTGGAGCTGGCCGAGGTCATGGTGCGGTTGGGTGAGGATCGGGGATGCCCGACCGTGGCGCTGCTCACGGCCATGGACCGACCACTGGGAAGTGCGTGCGGCAACGCCCTCGAGGTGGCGGAGTCGATTGCGGTGCTGCGTGACGATGGGCCGGCAGACGTGCGCGAGCTGAGCCTGAGGCTCGGTGTGGAAATGCTGGCCGTGGCGGGCATCGAGTCGGACCGCAGGGCAGCGCGGCAGACGCTCGAGGCAGCCCTGTCGTCGGGGCGTGCGCTCGGGAAATTCCGCGAGATCGTGCAGGCGCAGGGTGGCGACGTCAGTGTCGTGGACAGTCCAGATCGGCTGCCCAGGGCACCGCATATCGAGCCCTTTCTGGCTCCGCGAGATGGGTTTGTGACCCAAGTGGAACCCAAGTCGATTGGCCGGGCCATCGTGGCCATGGGTGGTGGGCGTCAGCACATGGCCGACGCCATCGATCCGGCGGTCGGGATCGTGATTGCGGCACCATTGGGAACCCGCGTAGCCCGAGGCCAGCACCTGGCGCTGGTGCATGCGCGAGACGACGCGGGTCTGGCAGTCGGTCGCAGCGCGCTGCAGCGGGCGATCGTCATCGGTGACGAGGCACCCACGGTGGCTCCGCTGGTGTCGCATCGGGTCACGTCCCGCGGCGTCGAGGTGGTGACGGA
>JAOTWK010000079.1 GCA_029862935.1 Gemmatimonadota bacterium
AGCTCGGTGGACATATTGGCACGGCCTCACAGCCACGCGAAGATGGCTATGGCGAACTGAGGTAACAGCCTTGACTGCTAGTCCAGCGGACCCTGCTCTGCCACCGACAAAACATAGGAAACGAGATCCCAGGTCTCATCTTCGCTCAACGCCTTCCAGGCCGGCATAGGTGTTCCTCGTATGCCCTCTCGCACGACGTAGAACACCCTCTTTGGCGTCACGCGCGCACGCCACGCCGGGTCGGTGAAGTCTGCGGGTTGTATCGAGAGATTCCTGCGCGGACCCCGCCCGTCGGCCAACTCACCGTGACATAGAGCGCAGTGCGCGACAAACAGCACCTTGCCACGCGACTGCGCCTCTGTCGAGGCGAGCTTCACCTCCGGGACAATGACCTTACGGTATGTACGGGGTAGCCCTGAGTCACAGGCCCAGAGCCCGACCTGCAGCGCCGCTACCACCGAAAACAGCCGTCTCGTCATCTGTTTTTGGAAGAAGCTCAAAACCGAACTGATGCGCCTCATTCACAATCCGCTCCACAAGACGGGGCAAGCGCTGTTCGATGGTAGCTGACCGCGCCACCCGCACTTCCAATGTCTCGGGAACCAGTCCCACGAGAATCACACGCCGCGGGTAGGAACCCAGCCAGCGGAGCGCCTCCAACAAATCGGCGACGCCGACCTGATGACAGGAAAGGCGACTCCGAACCGCCGGGCCCACCTCGTCGCCTTCCAACCTGACGAGGGACCCCGGCGGATCGTCGGTTTGTACGGCATCGACCAGAATTGCGTCATCGGTCGGCGCAAACTGCGACAGCAGTGCGAGCCCGAGGGTACCACCATCCACGACTCGGACTCGCTCGGGTACCCGATATTGCCTCCGCAACAACTCAACCGCCGCGACACCCAGGCCGTCATCTCCGCAGAGCACGTTGCCCAGGCCCAAGATCAGGAGCGATCTCGCCTCAATCGGGGCGCTCACCGCGCGAGATCTTCCTCATCGGCGTCCAAGTCTTCCTGAGACGCAAACCGGTAACCACTGAACATCGAGTCGATCGTCGCGTTCTTCGCCGACCGGGCAACGATGATGGCAGCGGAGACATGATGCACCGCAAACGCCACCAGCAACCACATCACCATGTGATGTAACCACCGCGCCGTCTGGGGTCCGCCAAAGAACGGCAGGAGCCCCCCAAAGATCTTCATTGGCGAGCCCACACCGGCCTGGATCGAAAACAGAGCATAACCGGTCAACGCCGCTACGAGGCAGAGACCATAGACCAGTATGTAGGTCAGCCCCGCCAGCGGGTTGTGACCGACGAACTTGGGCGGGACGGGGCGGAAGAACAGGTAGAACTTGAACCACTCCCATGCGAGCTTCCACCGGTTCTTGCTCGTCGGAATGAGCTGATGCCACCGGGCGTAACGATTCCCCATGAACATCCACGCAATCCGTGAGAGCTCGGACAGGCTGAATACGATCGCTGCGAAGAAGTGGACCGCTTGCACCGTCCCCATCACGAACTCCTGCCCAGCCGGGTCGGGAGCGACGATGAACGGATTGCCGATGTAGTAACCGGTCACTGCAAGCACGACAATCGCCGTTGCGATCAACCAGTGTGTGATGCGTACTGGAAGATCCCACACGTACACGCGCGTGAGGTCGCGATCCACCGCAGCATGGGCCACGGCTGTCATCGGATCCTCACTTGTGTGAGTTCTCTCCCCGTCCGGTCAACCACGTGAACACCGCACGCAATACACGGATCGAACGAATGCACGGTGCGGAGGATCTCTAACGGCTGCTGTGGATCCCGTATCGGCGTGCCGATGAGGGCTTCTTCATACGGGCCGCGCTGTCCGGCGGCATCGCGGGGGCCAGCGTTCCAGGTACTGGGAACGACGCACTGATAGTTCGCGATCTCGCCGTTCACAATGTGGACCCAGTGACCCAGCGCACCGCGTGGTGCCTCGTGGAATCCGGCACCCGTGCACTCGTCGGGCCAACTCGACGGATCCCACTTCGAATTGTCATGAATCGCCAGCTCCCCACGACCCATGTTGTCCGCCAGCTCGTCGAGCCAACCTTCCAACTTCTCAGCAAGCACGAGCGTCTCGATCCCGCGTGCGGCTACTCTGCCAAGCGTCGAAAACAACGCGGCTGGACCGACGCTAAGCTGCCCCAACGCATACCCGACCAGCTCCTGCACGCGCTGGTGTCCCGACCCATAGGCCACGAGCATCCGCGCCAGAGGCCCAACCTCCATCGGCAGTCCATCGTACCGTGGCGCTTTCAGCCAACTGTACTTGCCGTCCGTCTCCAGCCACTCGTACGGCGGCTCGGGCCCGGTGTAGGTGGGCTTGGTTTCGCCCCGAGAGGGGTGCAGCCCTTCTTCATCTCCGTCTTCATACTCGAACCAGGAGTGTGTCACGTACTCCGTGACCTTCGCTGGGTCGAACGCTTCGACGGTCGAGAGATCTCGACTCCGGATCACCCCTGACGGTAGGAACAGGGGCGCGTTCGGACCTTCTGTGTCGGGATATTCGCCGTAGGCGAGGAAGTTGCCCACGCCACCTCCGTATCCTGCCCACTCCTTGTAGAAGGACGCCACCGCAAGCAGGTCCGGGATGTACACCTGCTCCACGAAGGTGTGCGCTTCTTTAATGAGTTTCCGCATTGCGGATATCGAGCTCATGTTGATCGACGCCTGCTTGTCCGGATCCACCGGCGTCGCCATCCCTCCGACCAAGAAGCTCTGCAGGTGTGGGTTCTTGCCGCCCAATATCGCGTGGATCTTGATGACCTCGCGCTGCCAGTCGAGCGCTTCGAGATAGTGCGCGACGGCCAGCAGATTCGCCTCGGGTGGCAGCTTGTAGGCCGGGTGACCCCAGTACGCATTGGCGAACGGACCCAGCTGGCCCCGCTCCACGAACTTCTGCACCCGGTCCTTCACAGCGCTGAAATAACTGGCACTGGAGAGCGGCCAGTCGGAGATCGACTGCGCCAGTCGCGCGGTCGCGGAGGGACTGGCCGAGAGCGCCGAGACAATGTCCACCCAGTCGAGGGCATGCAGATGGTAGAAGTGCACCACGTGATCCTGCACCATCTGCGATGCCATGATGAGGTTGCGCAGCAGCCTCGCGTTGGGTGGGGGCTGCGCCCCGATCGCGTCCTCAACTGCGCGGATCGACGTGATCGCATGCACGGTCGTGCACACTCCGCATATACGCTGCGTGAACGCCCACGCGTCGCGCGGATCCCTGCCCCTCAAGATCAACTCGACGCCGCGGAACATGGTGGCGGAGGACCAGGCGTTCTGCACCGCACCGGCATCAACCTCCGCCTCGATGCGCAAGTGACCTTCGATGCGCGTCACAGGATCGATAACGATGCGGCTCATGGCTGGCCTCCCTTCGTCTCCTGCTGAGCAGCAGCCTCAGTCTTCGCTCTGGCTGCACGCCGTCGCGTCATCTGGACGAGGCCGTGAGCCACATACGCTCCAGCCACGCCGGCGGCAGCAATGAGTCCGACGCGATCCGCCGTCGCGTGCACGCCGAACCCAGGAACGCCGGCCACATGGGTGTAAAACGGTGTCATCTTGTCCCAGAAATCGGGCTCCGCGCAGCCGAGGCACGGATGGCCGCACCCGACGGGCCAGTTCGTCCCCTCGTTCCACCCCACCTTGGGACAGTTTTGGAAGGAGACGGGGCCCTTGCAGCCCATTTTGTACAGGCAGTACCCGAGGCGATGTCCTTCGTCACCCCAGTTTTCGACGTACTGCCCCGCATCATAGTGTGCCCGGCGCTCGCAGTTGTCGTGAATCGCCTTCCCATATGCAAAGAGGGGTCGACGGTACCGGTCCAGCGGCGGCCAACGGCCGTACGTGAGGTGATAGACGATGAGCGCGGTCAGGTTCTCGGCGTTGGCGGGGCACGCCGGAAGATTGATCAGGGTCTTGAGTCCGGGAACGGCATCCGCCACGCTGAGCGCACCGGTGGGATTCGGAGCAGCCGCAGGTAGACCACCGTATGCCGCGCACGTTCCAATCGCTATCGTGGCCGCGGCATCGCTGCAGACCTCCCGAGCGATCTGAAGCGCCGACCGTCCCCCAATCGTGCAGTAAGCACCGTTGGCACCCGTGGGGATCGAGCCTTCAACCACCGCGATGTACTGCCCGCGCTTCTGCTCGACCACACCCTCTAGTGCCTCTTCGGCGCGGTGACCGGCGGCAGCCATGATGGTTTCGTGATAGTCGACCGACAGCGTGTCCAGCACGATGTCGGCGACCGTCGGCCGCGCGGCTCTGAGGAATGACTCGGTGTTCCCCGCACAGTCCTGAAACTCGAGCCAAACAAGCGTTGGCTTCTCCTCATTCTCAATGGCCTGCGCGATCCTCGCACGTGCCGGCTTCGGGAGCGCCAGCACGGACGCCATCACGCCGCAGAACCCGAGAAAGTCGCGACGGGAGACTCCCCGCCGTTCGAGTTCACTCATGAACCAGCTGTCCGAATACGCCATAACCTCACCTCCGGCGGAATCCCCGAGTACTGGCCCCAGCCCTAACACCAACACCCCGTGAGCCGAACCTGGGGTCGGTATCTGTGAACTGGCCCTGCCGCTAGCGAGGGCCAACGATGCCATCACACGAAACGCTGGGCTCACCGGCAGCGGCGAGCCAGGCAGGTCTAACTCTCGACGTCCCCTCGCGCAGCAGCTGGAGGGGTCGCATTCACCGTCTCATTGAGGGGCTGGAGGTGCTTCTGTGCGGGTGCCGGTTCGCTTCCATCTCGCAGGAACTCATGTGAGTCGCCTGCCGCGCATAACGAGAGGGATCGAGGTGACCACATGGGAACGGAAGGACCTCGAGCGCAGAGAGGAATAGAACCGGGACAATTCCCATCGAGACGAGAACACGCGTGACCTTAAGATCTCATGAAGCTTCTGTGAAGTTCTGGGCCCTCTTCAACCAGTACGTCCAGCGGCGTGCTCCGCACGGCCCCTAAGCCGATACTAGCGAGCAGATTGTGCCACTTGCGGCGCGTTTCTCAGAATGGCAGCTTGACCCGACTTCGGAGGTGAATGGTGGCTGCCAAAGCCCCAAGAACTGGGGGTTCCGGCGCCTCGGACAAAGACCCGCTAGGCACCGGCCAGACGTCGACCGCTGGCGCCTCACACGCAGCCAGCACTCCGCAGGCCTCCGAGGGGCGCGAGCCATCCAGCCTGGTCACGCAGGCGTGGCGTACAGGCGCGGGACCGCGCCTGGCGTTGATGATCGGGGGTGCCGTGAGCGTGACTTGGGGTGTCTTGGCAGTGGTCGTGACCGTCAGGTTTCTGCTCAACACGGTAACCAACTCGGCTCTCCCATGGCCGATCAAGGCTTTCGCCGTCGTGGTGGTACCTGTCGTGATGTTGTTCCTCGTCGTTTCCGTGCCCGTGAACTGGCTGATGTACGTCCTGGACCGGCTGCTCAATCGCCACCGATGACGTTAGGTTGATCGCTACTCCGACGCGGCGCGGCATAAGGAACACATCGCAGTGCTCCACATCACGGGAACCTGGGCGCGCACCGCCGCCTTGCCGATTGGGCCCCGCGGTGGTATTTGAGTGGATAACGATTCCTCCAAAGGAGTAGCGCCATGGGCAAGGGTCACGAGTACCTCACCAAGATTCACGAGGCACTACGCGAGTTTGAAGAGGCGGTCGTCAGCCGCGAAAAGTTCAAGCCCTTCGACAGCAAGGTCACGCGCCAACAGGAAGTTGACCACTCGCGCAAGCACCTCGTGGACGCCATCGTGGAGATCGTCACCGAGCAGCGCATGAAGCAGCAGTAGCTCCCCGTTAGCTTCTCAAGGGCAGTAGGCGACCGAACGCGGGCCCCGATGGAGAACGGGAGTGCGATGAGGCAGTTCTTCTTTCTGTGCCTGGGCCCGATGCCGGAAACCTCCGATTCATGACCGCCGTTCCAGACGCCTTGCGTGCGGCACTCGCCGATCGCTACGGGCTCGACCGTGTGATCGGACGCGGCGGGATGGCAACGGTGTACCTGGCAGCCGACCTCAAGCACCGCCGCCGGGTTGCCGTCAAGGTGCTCCGCCCCGATCTCGCAGCTTCGATCGGGACGGACCGGTTTCTCAAAGAAATCGAGATCGCAGCAGGCTTGAGTCATCCCTACATCGTGCCGCTGCACGACTCGGGAGAAGCCCACGACTTCCTTTACTACGTGATGCCCTATGTGGAGGGAGCTTCGCTCCGCAAGCGGCTCAACGCGGAGCAGCGTCTCGCGGTACCCGCGGCCGTCCGCATCGCCCGCGATGTCGCCGAGGCGCTGAGTTACGCGCACGGGGTCGGCGTGCTGCACCGCGACATCAAGCCAGAGAACATCCTGTTCGCGCACGGCCATGCGGTGGTCGCCGACTTCGGGGTCGCCAAGGCGATCACGACGGCAGCCGATCCGTCGTTCACGCGCACCGGTTTGGCACTCGGAACACCGGGCTACATGAGCCCGGAACAGGCCGCCGGAGTGCGGGATGTCGACGCACGAACCGACGTGTACGGTCTCGGTTGCGTCCTCTACGAAATGCTGATCGGCGAGACGCCGGGCCTCTGGCTCACAGATGAAGCGGTGCGACTCAGACGCTTCGTAGACGCTTCGCCTGAGCATCGAGCGCCTCTCGACGCTCTGTCCGGATCGCTCGAGCAGGTCATGGTGAAGGCACTCGCCATGCACCCGGACAAGCGTTTCGCCACGGCAGACGATTTTGCCCAGGCGCTCAAGGAAGCCACCGACCGGACCCAGAAGTACGGTGACGTCGAGGTGCGTCAGATCATGAAGCGCGCGTCGGAGTTGGAGCTCGAACACCCGACACCCGCGGACGCCCTGTCGGTGGGCGGAGTTGAGCAGGTTGCAGCCCAAGTCGGTATTCCGCCCGCTCGCGTCCGGCAAGCGGTTCGCGACCTGGACCGACCGTCCAAGGCAGTGGTTCCACAGCGGGTTGAAGGCTGGAACCGTTTCTTGGGTCGATCGCACAGACTCACGATCGACCGGGTGGTGCAAGGCGAGGTTCCCGAAGCCGAATTCGCGTATCTCGCCGACGAGATCCGGATGACGATGGGATCGGTGGGGCTGGTTGGGACTCTGGGTCACTCCATGACGTGGAGTTCGTCACCCCCGGGTCAGGGGACCGGACGCAACGTGCAGATCACCATTTCAGCGCGGCATGGAGAGACACGGATTCACATCGAAGAGCATTTCGCCAATCTCGCAGGTGGCCTGTACGGGGGCATCATGGGCGGCGGCGGCGGCGGGATGATGGCCGTCAGCTTGGCGGTTGCCATGGAGTCGCTCCAAATGCCGGTCGTCGGCGTGATCGCCGCCATCACGAGTGTTGCCGGGTCGTACATCATCGCACGGACCTTCTATACGAGTACGTTCAGCAAGCGCGAGCGGGAACTGCACGCGTTGGCTGACGCGTTGTCCGAGCAAGTTGAAGTCTCGATTTCGCCATCCCGCTTCAAAGGCTCCGAGTCGCAACGACAGCTTCCTCGCTGAACAAACACGCTCGCCGGTGGCCCATCCAGGTGACATGCACCGCGCGGTGCCCCATTATTCGTCATGGCAAAACACGCTTCCGCATCCGTGCTGGTCGTTTACAACTTCGTCGGCGAAGACGAGTACGAGCGTCTCAAGCACGTCGATCCCAAGTCACTCGAGTTCGAGCCGGAATACGACATCAAGGTCCCCACGGTCAGCGAGGAGTACGAGGCCGTCGCAAAGGCGCTGCGACAAGAGGGCTACCGTGCGCGGACGTTCAACATACACGAAGACCTGTCGCGTCTCGAACGCCGCATCAAACGCAACCCGCCTGACGTCGTCTTCAACCTGGTCGAGTTCTTCCACGACGATCCCGAGCTCGAGCAATACATCGCCGGATTGTTCGAGCTGCACCGGATCGCCTACACCGGTTCGTCACCATTCGCGTTGGGGTTGTGTCACAAGAAGGGCATGGTCAAGCAGTTGCTCTTGGCGCACGGGGTCGCAACGCCGAGGTTCGTGCTGTTGCACGAGCCTCGCGTGCCGAAACGCCCGAAGCTCAAGTTCCCCCTGATCGTCAAGCCTGCCCGCGAGGATGCGAGCGCGGGTGTCGAGCGCGAGTCCGTCGTGTTCGACGACACGCAGCTCGCCACGCGGCTTGCGTATGTCTTCGAAGAGTTTGCCCCACCGGTGCTCGTCGAGGAATTCATCGATGGGACTGAGCTCCACGTTGGAGTACTCGGCAATGACGATGCCGAGGTCCTCCCGCCAATCGAGTGGGATTTCTCTGAACTGCCCGGCGATCATCCTCCCATCATCAGCTTTGCTGCCAAATGGAATCCGCTGTCGGAGGTGTACCACCGCGTGCACTCGATCTGTCCGGCCCGCTTGTCCAAGAAGATGCTGCGCAAAGTCGAGCGGACGGTACTCAAGGCCTACGAGGTGACGGGCTGCCGCGATTACGCCCGTCTCGATGTGCGGCTGGGTGACGACGGGAAGGTCTACGTGCTCGAGGTGAACCCCAATCCCGATCTCACCGAAGGCGTGTCACTGATGGAATCGGCAGAACATGCTGACTACTCGTTCTCGACAACGTTGGCCATCATCGTGGAGTACGCGTTGGAGCGAAAGGCAGAACTGGAAGAGTGGGAAGAGCGAAGGAAGCGGCTGCACACCAAGCCGGGCAGTCCCGAAGGCCTGACCGCGACACTCGACGGCATTCCGTCGGATGAGCCCGATCCGCCGAGGCAACCCGCCGAGAACGATTGAGGGCACCCCAACTCGGCACCAAAAAAGAAAAAAGAACGACCGGGCCGCTCAGGTCTCCCCAAGCGGCCCGGTCCGGACGGTGGCGTGCGGTCAGCCTTCGAGGATCATGACATTCTGTGCGGCGGGACCCTTGTCTCCGTCGACGATCTCGAACTCGACTCGCTGACCCTCCTTCAGCGACTTGAAGCCGTCTGATTGGATTGCGGAGAAATGCACAAAGCAATCCTTCTCTCCGTTCTCCGGTGTGATGAACCCGTAGCCCTTCTTGTCGTTGAACCACTTCACTGTTCCGGTGTTAGACATGCCGGTACTCCTCCATCTGACTACGCTGATGCCATCTCCGTCCGGTCACGCCGCACTCGACAACATCAACTTGCCGCGGCCTTCGCCCCCGCGCTGGGCTGCCGACGTCACCTCGGCGTCCGATATCGAAAAACTAACCGGGAAGAGCTGACCTCGGAAGATTGACCGTCGTGGCGGAGGCCCAGCGCCGGGGCTAGCTTGACCGCATACATTCTTGCCGGTACAGATGTCACGCCGATCCGCGATCGACAGCGCGCTCGAACGCGTGCTGAACGAAACCCGCACGCATCTCGTCTCGCTCGATGTGGCAAGCGATCGCTACGTCGTTTTCTCCGACCATCACAGGGGACAACGGGACGGCGCAGACGACTTCCGCCGAAATGAAGCGGCCTACCTCGCAGCCCTCGATCACTATTACGACGAGCGCTATACCCTGATCCTCCTCGGCGATGCCGAAGAGCTGTGGGAAAATCGCGTGGAACCCGTGATGCGGGCGTACAGAAACGTGCTGGAGGCGGAGCACCGGTTTCATCCGGAGCGCCTAATCAAGATCTGGGGGAATCACGATGACGAGTGGGCATCTCCACGGCGCGTCGAGAAGCACCTCCCGGCCGTGTTCGGTCACATCGAAGTACGCGAAGGGTTACAGTTCTCCGTTCGCCAGAAAGGTGCAGAGCTCGGCCGACTGCTGATGCTTCACGGTCACCAGGGCACGCTGTTCAGCGATCGCCTCGCAGGGCTCGCCAAGCTGGCGGTACGATTCGTCTGGCGCAGCATCCAGAGGATCACGCGGATGGCGTCGACGACCCCAGCTACCGATGCCTGCCTGCGCGACGAGCACGACCGGGCGATGTATCGCTGGGCCCAACGCCACGCCGACTTCGTGCTGATCGCGGGGCACACCCACCGCCCGGTATTCAGCTCGAAGACACATCTGCAACAACTCGCGGAAGAAATCCAGGCGTTGGAGATGGCGATCGCCGGCGGGGAAGACAACGATAGGCGTCGCAAGAAGCTCGCAAGTTTGCGCACCAAGGCAGTCAACGTGCGACGCAGAAGCGAGCAGTGCGAGGAGGCAGTGACCGACGACGAAGACCGCTCGCGGCCTTGCTACTTCAACTCGGGCTGCTGCTGCTTCGGGGACGGCGATATCACCGGTATCGAGCTCGCCCAAGGGGAGATTCGATTGGTGCGGTGGAGTACGCAGGATGGACCGCCCGACCGGATGGTGCTCGCACGAACCGACATCGACCGCGTGTACACTCAGCTCGGCCTCGACGAGCCTGGGCGCAAGGAGCAGGGTCATGCCTCCGACCGATGAGCGCCTCGAGCGACTGCACCGCGATGCGCCGCTCACTGACGTGCACGCCCATCCTTCGCTCAAAGCATTCTTGTTCCGCCGTAACCTGTGGCGGCATTACCGAAGCGGCTCGACCTTCAACCCCTTCTCGAGCCGCTCGGATTTCGCGAGCCTCGCCCGCGGTGGGGTCCGCGTGCTGTGGTCGGCGCACTACGTGCCCGAGCGGGAGATCTTCCGCGACTGCTGGCTCGCGACTGTTGCCGGTTGGTTCGTACCTTCGTTGCGGCGGCTGCGCAAAGGATCCGCGTTCGACTCACTGCTCGAAATGATGGCGGCCCTCGAACGGGAAGCGGCGCGCCGCCCGGAGCGGGTCGCTATCGCGCGATCCTTAAAGGAGTTGAACGAGCATCGCCGAGAAGACCGCATTGCGTTGGTTCACACCGTCGAGGGTCTCCATGCGCTGGGCGGGGATGCTGATCGGCTCGACAAGCTCGCGGAGCTGGGCGTTGCCATGGTGACGCTCAGCCATTTCTACGACAACAACATCGCCGCGCACGTCGACGGCATTCCAACGGACATGGCGATCCGCGGTCTGTGTGCATTCGAGTTCGGTCTGGGACGGAGGCCGGTGCTCACAGATCTGGGTCGGACCATGCTCCGTCGCATGCAGC
>JAOTWK010000080.1 GCA_029862935.1 Gemmatimonadota bacterium
TATGACAACGATGGTCCGGACGGGCTGCCGAACAGCGGGGACGACGACGGTACCGTAGACCTGGTGGCGTTCCAGTTCACCGAGATCTCGGCGTCGTGCGGTGGTCCGGGGATCTGGCCCCATCGGTCTTCCATACGAGGGCGGACCGGTAGCGAGTATGTGACCGACGACAGCCAACCCGGCGGCGCGCCGATCACCGTGAACGGCTACACGATTCAGAGTGTCGTCAACTGCGGCGGCGTCACCATCACGACGGCCGGAACGATGGCGCACGAGTTGGGGCATGCCATCGGATTGCCGGACTACCGACACCATGTGGGTGGCGTCGAGCCGCAGTACCGCCGCTGGCTGTTGGGGTGCTGGGCGCTCATGTCCGGCGGATCGTGGGGTTGTTCCGATGTGCCGTCGGCGCTCTGGGTGCGGCCGCCCCACATGAGCCCGATCGCGAAACTCGAGCTCGGCTGGCTCGGCAACGTCATCGATGTCACGGACGCGGAGTTGCACGAGTTCACGCTTGAGCCTGTGCAGACGAGCGAGCAAGTGCTGCGAGTACCGCTTCAGGGATCTGACGAATTCTTGTTGGTCGAGTTCCGTGACAAGATCGGGTTCGACCTCGCCCTGCCGGCGGCTGGCGTGCTGATCTATCACATGGAGCCAGCGCGTGTGTATCCGTGCGCGGACTGCGAACGGCTCTATCCGTTCTATATCGTCGAAGCGGATGGGCGCGGTGATCTGCTCCGCACATCGCTCGAAGGTGGCAACATCGGCGAGGCAAGCGACATGTTTGGCGGTGCGGGCCCCGTGAGCTTCACCAATTACACCAATCCTGGCACGCACTTGAACAGTGGTGAGGAGTCGGCGGTCAACTTCTACCGCATCGCTATCGAGGGCGGCGTTGCCAACATCATTCTGTCGAACAGTCCGACTTCAATCGAGCGATTAGTGGAGCCGTTCCTTCAGGGCGGTGCCGTCCCGTTGACCGATCCGGAGAAGGACTTCCTCGACGCGATCGGCAACGTCAACGGGCGGTACGACGTGGGGGATTTGAGGGCGAGGCTGAGGCGGTAGGCGGGAGCGGCGGGAGCTAAGAAACGACGGGAGCGACGGGAACGACGGGAGCGGCGGGGACGACGGGGCCCGCCGGAGCTGCGAAGTGAGCCCGTACTGCTCAGCGTTCGGGAACGACTTCGTAGCGCGGTAGATGGCGAGGACGACTTTATGGCAGGCGTGCCAGGCATCCAAGCGCTCGTATGGCTTTATGAGAGAGGAATGGTGCGATTCCGACCGTACCACATAACCATCTCACTGCTACACTTGTCAGAATCGCCGTTCCCGTCGTTCCCGTCCCGTCTCTCCCGTCCCTCCCGTCCCCCCGTGACATTTGCGTGACAACTCCCCCAGCCTGCAGTATTACCGTGTAAGCCACTGCGAGCTCTTTGAGCCATGGCTTCATCTGGGCATCGACGGCAGGTTCTGCTTTTCCTCGTTGCCATCATCCTTCCGTGTGTGGTGTTGGTGGTGCTGGGACTGCGCATGGTGGCACAGGAGCGGGAGTTGAGCGAGAACCGTCGGGCCGATGAGCGGCGCCGCGTCGCAAACCAGATTCGGCAGGATCTCTCCTCACGTCTCGAGCGCATCGCGCTGCAGGAAGCCACTGCCGTCATCGCGAGTCCCGACCGGCTGACGTCGACGCAGTACGGGGATCCATCAGTCGCGTTGGTTGGCCGAGTGACGAACGGACGGCTCACGCTCCCCTGGGAGCACGACGTGCGGCGGGATCGGTTTCAGCGGCTTCAGGCCGACGGCGAGGTCTCGCGACTGATCCGGGAAGCCGAGCGGGAGGAGCTGGTCGTAGGAAATGCCGACCGCGCGGTCGAGCTCTACGGCGAAGCGCTCGCCGCCGCTCGCGATCCGGCACGCACCACGTATGCGCGGCTCCTGCGGGCGCGGGCGCTCGGCACGGCCGGGAGGCGCCAGGCGTCGCAGCGCGATTGCCGCCGCGTGCTCGCCGCCGATCTCGACATTGTCGACGAGCACGGGGTTCCCCTCGCGCTCTACGTGGCGGATCGGTTGCTCGAGGCGGGGAGTGACGCAGCGCTCGTGCGTGAACGGGTCACGGCTGCGATTCACACAGAGAAGTGGCTGTCGCCGCCGGCGATCTATCTGCTGCGAGATCTCGTAGCCGGTCTTCGCGCGTCTGCTCCCGATTCCATCCCGCCAGATATCGAGTCGGCCGTCGAAGCACGGCGTGCGACAACCGAGCAGGCCATCGCGCTGCAACGGGACTTTCAGAGCCTGGGATTGGGAGCCGTGAGCGTGGCGCGCGTGCACGGTACCGACAATCGCTGGGTGCCGTACGGCACTCCCACCTGGTTGATCGGCGCATCGCCGTCACTGGGCGACGAGCCGGGCGTCATCGTCGCGGTGCGGGCCGACAGTGCGTTCCGAGCGGCAGAAGCCCGCGTCCTCGAGGCGAGTGAAGTCAACGCAGTTGTCACGCTCGACAGCGAAGAGGTCACTGCCGAGCTGCTGGGCGCGAGCTTCCCCGGCGTCACGGTGCAGTTCCCGGACGCGATTACCGATGCCGGTGGTGGACCATGGGGTGTTCGGCGCTGGTTCTATCTCGTCGCCGTGCTGCTGGTGTTGAGTGTGACGCTCTTTGGCGCGTACCTCGTCTCGCAGGACGTGCGACGTGAGCTGCGGGTGGCGGAAATGCGCTCGCGTTTCGTGTCGGCGGTGTCGCATGAACTCAAGACTCCGCTCACGGCCATCCGCATGTTTGCCGAGACGCTGCAGTTGGGGCGGTCGCAGGACGAGGCCGATCAGGAGGAATATCTCGAGACGATCGTGAACGAGAGTGAGCGGCTCACGCGGCTCCTCAACAACGTGCTCGACTTCTCCAAGATCGAACGGGGCAAGAAGACCTATCGGCGCATGCCGAGCAGTCTCGCCGAGATCGTTGAGGCATCGGCCCGCGCGATGCAGTATCCGCTCGAACAACAGCAGTTCGCGTTGACGCTCGACATTGAGGATGACTTGCCCGACGCGAATGTCGATCGGGACGCCATCGAGCAGGCGATTCTCAATCTCTTGGCCAATGCCATGAAGTATTCGGGCGAGAGCCGCGACATCGACCTGCGGCTCAAGCGAATCAACGGCAAGGCGCTGATCGAGGTTGCCGATCGCGGTGTCGGCATCGATGTGGATGAGCAGCCCAAGATCTTCGAGCAGTTCTACCGCGTGCCGAGCAAGAACAACGACGGCATTCCCGGAACCGGACTCGGTTTGACGCTCGTGCGGCACATTGCGGAAGGACACGGGGGGAGGGTGACGGTGGCGAGCGCCCCGGGGCGGGGCACCACATTTGCGATACACCTGCCGTTGGAAGGCAGTGACGCATGACGCGGGTGCTGGTGATCGAAGACGATCCCGCCATCCTCCGCGGTCTCAAGGACAATCTCGTCGCGGAGTCGTACGAGGTGTTGACCGCGCCGGACGGCGAGGCGGGTTATCGCCTGATTCACGACGAGAAGCCGGACCTCGTGATCCTGGATCTGATGCTCCCCCGCATGAGTGGTTACGAGGTGTGCCGCAGGGTGCGGGAAGAAGGAAACACCACGCCGATCCTCATGCTCACGGCTCGAGGTGAGGAAGCCGACCGCGTACTCGGCCTCGACTTGGGCGCCGACGATTACGTCACCAAGCCCTTTTCCATTCGTGAACTGTTGGCGCGGGTTCGAGCCATGGTGCGGCGTCTCCATCCACCCAAGCCAATGCCCGACGAGCTCGAGTTCGACGATGTCGTGGTGGACTTCAAGCGCTACGAAGCGCGGAAAGGCAATGAGCGCGTGGAGATGACGACCAAGGAGTTTGGCGTGCTCCAGTACTTGGCGTCGAGAGCAGGTGAGGCCGTACGCCGTGACGAGCTCTTGGAGGAAGTATGGGACTACAAGAACTACCCGACGACCCGCACGGTGGACAACCACGTGGCATCGCTCCGGGCCAAGCTCGAAACGACACCCGCGGAGCCGCGGCATCTTCTCACGGTGCACCGCGTCGGATACAAATTCGTGCCGTGAGAGGGACGGGAGGGATGGGAGGGGCGGGAGCGACGGGAGCGACGGGAGACGGGTCCCAACTCCCGTCTCTCCCGTCGCTCCCGTCGTTCCCGTCCCTCCATGACATTTCCGTGACCAGCGCATGACCGCCCGCGACCGAAGCCGTGCAGAACTCAGACACCGAGGCGGTGCGGGGGTGACACCAGCGACCCGAGAAGAACCCATGTTATCGGCGAATAGAACGCTGACGGCTGGGAGAGAACCATGAAACTGATACGCAGCGTGTTGCTTGCCGCTGTGCTCACACTGCTCGGCACCGCGCCGACCGTCGCCCAAACCGGTCACGACCTGTTCCAGCAGGCGTTGGTCAAGGAGCGCGCCGACGGGGACTTGCGCGGCGCGATCGCGATCTACGAACGGATCGCGCAAGAGTTCGCGGCCGATCGCGCGTTGGCTGCCAAGGCCCTGGTGCAGACGGGCCGTTGCCATGAGAAGCTCGGCAACGAAGATGCGCAGCGAGCCTACTGGCGCGTGGTGCAGGAGTACCCGGATCAGACCGATATGGCGCAAGAGGCCCGCATGCGGTTGTCGGCGTTGCAGAGAGTGGTCGTGCGTGAGGGTCCGTCGGGAGTTGTCGTACGGGAAGTGCCCTACGAAGGCCGGCCATCATTCGATGGACGGCATGTGGTCTACACCGACTGGACGACCTTCGACATCGCGATCCGCGACATGAGGGCCGACACCACGCGTCGATTGACGACCACCGGATCGCCAGGGGAGCAGATGCAGCTGGGGATGGACCCAGCGCTCTCCCCCGACGGCCGCTATGTCGCGTACGAGTGGCATGATCCCACATCGCAGTCGTACTTCGATCTCCGAATCGTGCCGGCGGATGGTTCCGGACCACCTCGTGTCCTGTACGACACGTCGGGGTTTTACATGATGGGGCCGACCTGGTCGTGGGACGGGAAGCACATTGCCATTGCGAGGTATCCGACCAGTACTCTGTACCACACCATAACTGACGATGCCCGCACCGATCTCATCTGGGTGTCCGTGGACGACGGTTCGGTGCGAGTGCTCAACTCGTACGCGCCAAGCGGGTATCAGGGTCTCTCACATTCGCCCGACGATCGCTATGTGGTCCACGAGGTCTATGTCGAGGGCGACTCAGTGCAGAGCGACATCTTTGTCACGGCGACAGACGGAAGCGGGAGCCGGCCGATCGTGGAGCATCCCGCAACGGATCGGTTACTGGGATGGATCCCGGGTACCGAGTGGGTCTTGTTCCTCAGCGACCGTGCCAACATGTGGGGGGCATGGGCCGTACGCGTCGTCGGTGGTCACGCGCGGGGAGAGCCACGGCTGGTGCACGCCGGAATGGGCCACACCATCCCGAAGGGCTTCAATGGCGCTGGAGACTTGCACTACCTCGTGCCGGTGCGGTGGTTCAGGACGTACGTCGCAGCGTTCGATGCAGTGACGGGAGAGGTCGATACGGCGAGTGCCCAGCTCCTTCCGGGCTCGACGACGGCGCCGGAATGGTCACCCGATGGCCTGCACCTGGCCTTCCGCGCAGAAGAGAGCTACTCCCGGCTCGGCACCTACCCGCGGCGTCTTCGGACTTTGGACATCACGACCGGTGAGATTCGGCCGTTAGCGGCGCATCTCGATGTGAGTGGGATGCGCTGGTCGCTCGACGGAGAGTCCATCGTCGTGAGCGCATTCGATGAGAGCGCTAAGACACGGAATCACCACGGTGGGGTCTATCGGGTCGACGTGAACACCGGTGATGTCCAGTTTCTCATCGAGCTTCCCCGTGACCCCGGTTGGTGGTACGGCCACACGGGAGTTCTCACGACGGATGGCGGGTCGCTGTTCTATGCCCGTCAAGGCTTAGAGTCGCAGGGTGAGACGAAAGGCACAGACGGTGTGATTGTCCGACGAGATCTCTTATCCGGTACCGAGTTGGAGCTATACCGTCATCCTAACCTGCTGGCGCGGTTCTTCAGCGTGTCTCCCACCGAGCAGTACCTGGTATTCGCCGTGATGGAGGACGAAGGCGCGCGACTCATGATCATGGATGTCGCCACTCGTAGCGTCCGCGAACTGGCGCGCTCCGATGATCTCTCTAACGTCGAGCGCGTTTCGGTGTCGTGGACGTCGGACGGGCAGCACGTGATGTACCTGCTCACCGACAAGAGCGGGTCGACGTTTTGGCGAGCTTCGGTTGCCGGCGGTGATCCTGAACAGCTGTTGCGGTCATTTCCGTTTCAGGGTGCCATTTCCTCTGACGGTTCGCACTTAGCGTACACAGTCGGCCAAGCTAGCGATCGACACATGGTGATGGAGAACCTCAAAGCCGTGCTGGAGCGGTGACGGAGGCAATCATGAAATCGATTCTGACACTCGCGATTGCGCTCTCGCTGACGCTGCTCGGCGCGTCACCGTTGAATGCCCAAACCGGCCACGACCTGTTCCAGCAGGCGTTGGTGAAGGAACGGGCGGACGGAGATTTGCGCGGCGCGATTCAGATCTACGAACGGATCGCGGAGGAGTTTACCACCGATCGTGCGCTCACGGCGAAGGCATTGGTGCAGATGGGGCAGTGCTACGAGAAACTGGGAAGCACGGAAGCCGAGCGGGCATATCGACGGGTCGTGCGAGAGTTTGCCGATCAAGACGATCTCGTGGTGCGTGCGCGTACTCGGCTGGCCGCGCTGGACCGGGCTGCCCGCGCCGCCGAGGCCGTGAGCATCGCGACGCGACTCGTTTCGCGCGAAACGGGTGGCGACTGGCTCTCGATCACGCCTGACGGCAAGCACGCGGTGTACACGGACTACGGATCGGGCGATCTCGCACTGCGCGACGTCGCAACCGGGGAGATCCGCTTTCTCACCGACGACGCCACGTGGGACGAGCCCTGGCAGTATCCGTGGTCTGCGACGGTGTCACCCGACGGCAGGTGGGTCGTGTACGGCTGGTGGGTGCAGGATCAACCATCGGACATCCGTGTGGTGAGCAATGATGGTCTCGACTCCAGGGTGCTCTATGCCGAGGAAGCGTTCAGCGTGTGGCCGCTCGATTGGTCGTCCGATGGAGGGAGCGTGCTCGCAAGCCGTTCCGGCGGGCCGGCGTCCGATGGCGTCGAGCTGTTTCAACTCGTGCTCGTGTCGGTTCGGGACAGCGCCGCTCGCCTGCTCAAGGACTTTGGTCAGAGGCCGTTTGGCGGTACGCGGGTCTTCTCCCCGGACGATCGGTACGTCGTGTACGACGTTCCCGTCGAAGCCGACAGTGGCATGCGGGACATCTGGGTGCTGGCGGTGGACGGGAGCGGCGACCTGCCCGTCGTCCAGCACCCCGCGAACGACCGACTGCTGGGCTGGGTCCCGGGAACTGACGACGTGGTGTTCCTGAGTGACCGCGACGGCACCTGGGATGCTTGGGCGGTGACGGTTGCGAGCAGCGGCGCCGATGCTGTGCCCCGGCTCCTGCAGCGCAACATCGGGGAGGTGCAACCGATCAACTTCACACAGGACGGCAGTCTCTTCTACCAAGCGTACACGCGGTGGTTCTCCACCAGTGTCGCGCCGTTCGACGCGGCGAGAGGAACAGTGGACGAAGGATCGGCGGTGGCGATCCGGGGATCGAATATGAATGCTGCATGGTCCCCCGATGGTGGCCATCTGGCGCTCGTCAGTGAGGAACACGGCGCGGGTGGCCCGGGCTTCGAGTACAGGAGGCCGCTCCGTGTGAGAGACATGGCGACCGGCAAGGAGCACGAGCTAGGGCGTCTCAAACAGGTGCGGCGCCCGCACTGGTCTCCTGACGGTATGTCTATTCTCATCAACGCACGTGATGAAGAGCGCGACGAGGAAGGCTACAACGGAGGCCTCTACGTGGTAGACGTGCGTAGCGGTAACGTGTCTCACGTGATGGACGTGCCGGAAGGAACCGCTTGGTGGTACGGGTTCGAGGCCAAGTGGTCTGTCGACGGTAGAGCGATCATTTACTCTGCCTACAACGAGGACGCCAAGGACGGCCGCCTTGTGTGGCGGGAGCTTGCGTCGGGCTCGGAACGTGAGTTGTACCGCGACTCCCGTCTCACGGCGAGGATTCTCGATCTGCACCCGGATGGGCGTCGCTTGCTGTTTGGCCTGCGAGAAACGCCAGAGGGGAGTCCCGCAACCATTCAAGGTGCGGGACGCTTGATGGTCCTGGACCTCGAGAAACAAGGCGTTCGTGAGCTGACTGCCATACAGGATTCGGGAAGGGTGAACAGTGTGCAGTGGACGCCGGATGGGCAGCACGCGCTGTATGGAACCGGATTGATTAACAAGGGAACACAGGTGTGGCGAATTAGCGTCGACGGTGGCGAGCCGGAGAAGCTCTGGACCTTCGCCGAGGATCGATTTGGGGGCCAGTTCGATGTGAGCCCCGACGGACGCAAGGTGGCGCTCAGGGTCTATTCCCAGGAGTATGAGATCTGGGTGATGGAGGGACTCAAAGAAGTTCTCAGTCGTCAGTGATCAGTTGTCAGTGGTGAGTAGTGAGCGGTAGAAGCCGGACGACATAGACGACTGAGACGACATAGAGAACACGGACGACTGAGACGACACTAGACGACGTAGACGACTGTTCACCCACGGTCAGCCAGTCGTCCTTGTCGTCCAAGTCGTCCTTGTCGTCTATCCTGCCGCTTCTGCCGCAGCAGTCCTGCCCCCTCTGCCCCATCTAATCAGACGTTACCAGTCGTAATTCTCTGAAACAGACGGTTTGCCCTCCCCCTTAATTCGCATGACATTGATACGGGATTGCGAGGAGGGGTCATGAGACAGGTTCGTATGTTCGCGGCCGCGGTCGCTACCGTGTTGGTGTTCGTGGGATGTAATGGCGAGACCACTGGACCCATTGTCAACGATTTCGACTGGACCGGTGTCGTCGATCCGGGTGACGTGATCGAGATCAAGGGCATCAACGGCAGCATCAACGCGTTGCTGGCAACGCGCAATGAGGTTGTGGTTGGAGCGCAGAAGGAAGGGGGGCAAAGCGATCCGGCGACTGTCGACATCGTAGTGGTGCCCCACGCCGGTGGCGTGACGATTTGCGCGGTCTATCCCGACGTGCCCGGGCAACCGACGAACGTGTGCGCCCCCGGTGACCAGGCCCGGCTGAACAGCAGGGACAACGATGTTGAGGTCACGTTTACGGTCGCCGTGCCGCCCGACGTCAATTTTGACGGGTTGACGGTGAACGGTTCCGTGACGGGCTCCAACCTCCAGAGCGATGCCACCGCCATCGTGGTCAATGGCGGTGTGACCATCACGACGACCGAGCTTGCCGAGGCCATCGTCGTGAACGGCAATATCGACGTGGCCATGGGTGAAGGAAATCTGGATCGAGACCTGGAATTCATCACGGTCAACGGGAACGTGACCGTCCAAGCTCCGGCCAACACGAACGCCGTCGCGGAGCTCACCGCAGCGAACGGGAACGCCAACTCTGACTTCTCCCTGACGCGGATCAATGCCGGAAGCATGCAGGGAACCCTTGGCAGTGGCGGGTTTGATCTGACACTGGTGACGGTGAATGGGAATGTGACGTTGCTGCGGGGGCCGTGAAGACAGACGACTCTGACGACATAGACGACTAGGACGACGCGCAGGGCGATATCGGCGATGTAGGGCGATGGGTAAGCGATGCAGTTCCACCTGTCGTCTTCGTCGTCTTAGTCGTCTTCGTCGTCCACCCTGCCGCGTCTGCCGCCCTGCCGCTGTAAGCCTTCAGCCGTCAGCTTTCAGCCCTGCCGCCGTCGTTCTGCCCCTCTGCCCCTTCTGCCCCCTCTTCCCCCCTCCTAGCTACGTTTCTCCATGCGCGCACGTGTGACGTTGGGGTGGTGGCGGTGAGGCGACTCGCGTTCTCCTCCGTTCTTGTCCTTCTGCTGGCCATCGCGGCTGCGGAGGCAGCCCACGCCCAGGAATTCCGCAACGTCCGGGGCTCGGTTCTCTCCGTTCGCGACAGCTCGGCGCTTCAGGGGGTGGTGGTCGAGATCCCAAGCCTGGGCCGCGCGGTCGTCACCGACAGCGGTGGCGCCTTCGTGCTGCGGGCGGTCCCACGGATTCGCGTACAACTCACGCTGAATCGGATCGGGGTCAGGTCTGACTCTGTGTGGCTCGAGCCCGATCAAGACATGATGCGGGTGTTCCTGGCACTCGCTCCTGTCCAGCTTCCGGCAATTGTGGCAGAGGCGCAGCTCGAGGCCCGGACACGCTTCGAACAAGATGCCCAACCGCGAATTGTGACGATCGATCGCGAGACGATCACACGCCTGCCGGCGCCACTCGAATCGGACCTCGTGCGCGTGGTGCAAATGCTGCCTGGGACCGTCGCGCTCAACGATTACACGGTCGGATTCAACGTGCGCGGCGGGGAGCCGGACCAGAACCTCATCCAACTCGATGGCGTGATGGTCTTCAACCCGTCACATCTGGGTGGGCTCTTCAGCACGTTCGACACCGATGCCGTCGAAGACGTGGCCTTCTTTGCGGGAGCCTTTCCGGCGGAATACGGAGGGCGGTTGAGCAGCGTGTTGGATGTCTCGGCTCGGCCGGGCCGGACCGATCGCTTCGGTGTGCGCGGCAACCTCTCACTACTCTCGAGCCGATTGTTGCTTGAGGGACCCATTGGAAGGACCGGCGCGTCGTGGTTGGTGAGTGGCCGTCGCACATATGCCGATGTCTTGGCAAGCGCGCTCAGCAGTAGCTCCTTCCCGTACTACTTCTCCGACGCGGTGGGGAGGGTGAACGTCCCCGTCGGTGAGGCGGGCAATCTCTCGCTCACCGGATACTGGGGCCGTGACGTGCTCGACTGGACGTGGACCGACGCGCGGCCCGGACAGGAAGCAGTTCGGTTGGTTGCGGATTGGGGCAATCAACTCTTAGGTGTCCGCTACGACCAGCCACTGGGGTCTCATCAGCTCACGCTCGAGGGCGGCGTCACGGCCTTCACGGC
>JAOTWK010000081.1 GCA_029862935.1 Gemmatimonadota bacterium
AGGAGGTGACGCTCTCATGCCAGGCTTTGGTTGGTTGGCATTCCTGCTCGGAGCGGTCGCACGATCGATCTCCGCGCAGGGACTCGTAACCTGGTAGCTGTGCCGCTGGGGGCTTCCCTCAACTTCTAATGACTATCGGTCAATGACCATTCGTCGCCCAACCGCCGTCGCCGTTTACGTAGGAGTGATTTGCGCGGTAGCCTTGCTAGCGCTCAATCAGGCTAGTTGGGCAATCCCCCAAGACAGCAGCGTCTTCTGGAACTGTCTCGCCGCATTCCTGGTGCTGGCGATCGTATCTGAATCGGCGTTCTTGCAGTTGCCGATCGGCACGTCAACGTCGTCAGTTGGGTTCATCCCACATCTCGCAGCTGTTGTTCTTATCGGGCCGTCCTGGGCGATGGCTTTGGCCGGGGTCAACCTCCTCCTTGTCGAGAGCGTTCTCCGGCGGAAGCCACTGATCAAGGTCATTCACAATACATCGAAGGAAATCCTGGCTGTTGGCTCCGCGGGATTGGTTTACATGGCTTTGGGTGGGAAAGTGTCGATCTCGGCGTTTGAGCCGCAGATTCTACCTTTCGCCGCCGCAGTAACAGTCTACATGGTTCTGAACGCTGGTGCGCCGGCGATCGCGATCGCGATCAGTTCGGGAACCAGCGTGATCGACTCCTGGAAGCGACTTGTTGGCGGTTCTTTTCTCTTCGATTTTTTGGCGAGCCCGCTCGCCCTGCTACTGGCGTTCTTGTACACCAAAGCAGACCTGTGGGGAGTAATCGTTGTTACAGTTCCGCTGTTCTTGATTCGGCATGTTTATAGCGTGAATCTGCAGATCGAGCAGGTCAACCGGGATCTGCTAGAGCTAATGGTGAAGGCGATCGAAGCGCGCGACCCGTACACGTCAGGTCATTCGCAACGGGTTTCGCGCATCGCTAGTGTTATGGGACGCGAGCTCGGCCTGTCGGGCAAGCAGTTGGAGCAGATTGAAACGGCAGCGCTGCTCCACGACGTCGGGAAGATACACGAGGAGTACGCTGCGGTTCTCAGAAAGCCGGGCCTGCTTAGCCCCGAGGAAATTGCGTTGATGAGGACCCATCCCATCCGTAGCTACGAACTCGTCCGGACGATTTCCGGTTTTCGCGGAGGCGTGGATCAGGCCGTCAGGCATCATCATGAGAACTTCGATGGGTCTGGTTATCCGGACGGTTTGACTGGCGAGCTCATCCCGATCGCAGCCCGCATCGTCTTGGTGGCAGATACTGCCGATGCCATGACGACAGATCGGCCGTATCGCTCAGCTCTCTCATATGAGCAGCTAGTGGAGGAACTGGACCGGTACGCTGGTTCTCAGTTCGATCCCGAGCTCGTGAAGCTGTTCAAGGCAAGCGCTGCGATAAGGTTCCTGATTACGAAGGAAAGCGTGCCCGAAGGGTCCCATCGACCGGTAGCCAAGAAGCTGGTGCACCTCGCCTAGCTTAGCAGTATCATAGTGGTTCATCATGGTGGTTCGTTGATGGGATAGGCTCCACAAGCAGACGAGGCTCCGTTGCACACTGCGGTTGCGCCTGGTGCAGATTCTGAGGCGGCGGGCGTACTACCCCTCGCGTGCGACCGTATTCAAAGGCAGCAGCGGGCTTGTTGCGCGAGGTGAATGGCTGCTTACCGCGCTCCTCAATCCGATTCCATCCCAGTCTTCAAGAGCCTTTCGCGACGGAAGATCTGCCTCCAGCACGGCCTTCACGGGTGGCAACGGTATCCCCGAAGTAGTTGGCACGGGGCCCTCGTTCGATAGCGGGCCCAGGTTGAAGCGTCTCAGTATGCGGGACACCCCCGCTAATCCCCTTGACCGCACTTCTTCGATCGCGGTTCGATAGAGCTCTGCGTCATCGAGTCCCCGCTGGATCCACCCACGGGTGGCCTGAGATTCGAGCCGATCAGCGAGCCGAAACCGTCGCTCCGCGTGACGAACAGCCACAGTGGTGATCCGGAACATCTCGGGTCCGCCAAAGGTCCAGGCGAATAGCTGGAACAGCCTTGCAGCCTTCCCATTCGTGTCAATTCCAAGGGACTCTGCGTAGCGTGGGCTGACCGTGTTCTGCAGTAGCGACCATGCCAGTTCCGGCTCACCCGTGGCGAGAAGTAGGTCCACTTCAACCAGCGAAACTTCACGCGAGAGGCGCGGCGCTTGGCACTCTATGGCGATTCTGCGAGCTCGGCCAATGTACTCCCTTGCTTCTTGGAATTCGCCCGCTATGACCGCAATGTGGGCGCAATTGACGGCGGTCATCACGATGCGACGGGGGACCCCTGATTGCTCCTCCAACCCATATGCCAATCGATAACAGGATCGGGCCTCGTCCAGCAGTCCATACTCTTCGTAAAGCACGCCGATGTTGCTGATTACGCCCGTCTCATGATGGAGATCGTGGAGCTCTCGAGCGATAGAAAGTGACCGCTTGAACGTATCCAACGTCTCGACATGGGTGCCGAGGCTTAGTTGGCAGATGCCGAGGCCGTTCAGCGCTCGGGCGAGCTCCGATGGCTGCGACGACTGGTTCAGAACTGTGATCGATTCGAGAAACGACTTCTTAGCGTCCGCAAAGTGCCCGGCACTCATCTCACAGTAGGCTTTGCTCAGGAGGACCTGGCCTCTCACACGTGTGGTTTGCGCTCGACGATCGAGATGCTCGAGCATTCCGATGATCGCTTCGATCGTGTCCTGGAGACCGCCTTCGAACGCGGACTCTATAGCAGCTTGAGCCGCCTCTGTGATCAATTGAGGGTCGCCGCACTCGCGCGCAAGCAGGACTGCGTTTTCGGCTGATTCCCTTACGGTTGCGTCGTCTGCAAGCAGCGATCGTTGAAGGACCTGCGCCCTTATGACGGCAGCAACTGCTTGCGTGTGGGCGTCCTCGAATCCTCTGCTGCTCTGCTCGAACTCGGCGAGTGCGGCCAGCGCCTGGGGGAACTTCCCTTGCGCCGCATATGCTGCAGCCAGCTGCGGAAGAAGCCTCAGTCTGATAGCAACTCCAACATCTTCCGCCAGCATGTGGCCAATGGCGCTCTCGACCTCTACCGCCGCACCTTGGCGAACTGCAAACGGAGATGCAACCAGGATCGTTTGCGCAGCTAGGTGAGTTTGTCCGGCGTTCCGGTAGTGGTATCCGAGCTCCAGCAGCCGCGCGATTTCAGGCTGCTGCTTCGCAGTGTGGAAGGAGCCTGTGAGTCTGGCATGAATGTACCGTCGCTCTTCGATTGGTGTTGCGAAGTATACATACGCTCGATGTAGCGGGTTCTTGAAGGCCAGCAAGATCCCGTCCAGTCGGATCAATCCCCGCTCCAGTAGCGATAGTACTTCTCGGTCGAGCTGCTTCCCATCCATCCCGAGGGTCGTTGCTAGTTCACCGCTCGTCAAACCTCTGGCGCTGACCGCGAGTGTCTGCAGCAACCGTCTGGAGGCCTCTGACGTACCCTCGTATAGTCGGGCAAACGCTTTCCTGAACGAATCTGGCGGTTCCCAGCTTGCGCGAGCGTGGTCTGATGCCAACGCGGCCGCTAGGGACCGACTTGCGTGGTTTTCCCAGTCAGTAACCAACAACTCGGCATAGTGAGGATTCCCTTGAGCCGCGGCTACTATCCTTCGTCCAATTTCCTGGTGCTGGTGAGCAAGAGGTGGGCACATCGATTCCACAAGCTGGAGGGTGTCATCATCCCTCAGCAGCTTCATAGAAACGCGACACTGCCAAGTGAACAGCGATGCACCAGACGGCGTGGACGATGCAATGAGGCAGGATGCTCCTGTGCGTGCGGTCCCCAAGAGCAGAATGCCGCGCTGGTCCAGCCGCCCCGCAACTACGTGCATGACCTCAAAGCTGGCGTTGTCCATGTAGCTGAAATCATCAAACGCAATCAGCGCCGGACCCCCATCCCCCACCGACCGCAACATCTCCAGCACCCCCTCGGCGACTCGCAACCGAATCACCTCGGCAGGGGCGGGGGGAGGGTCCGGGATCCCGGGATACGTCGTTCGCAGCCCCGGGTGGATCCGGCTGACTTCTGCCAGCCAGCGGGGATCCGTCCCGCCGACCGAAGGGTCGCGGCTCAGAGCCGTCACCAAGTCCGAGATCGCGGCGTACGGGATGCCGACTCCGATTTCCTGACACGTGACTACGAACACCGATTGCGCGCGGGCGGCGAGCGAGGCGGCAAACCGACGAACGAGCGTGCTCTTGCCGATGCCGCCGGGTCCCTCGATGAGGCAGGTCCGAAACGCCCCGGCCCGTACTTTCTCCCACTCCGCCTCGAGCTGCGCCAACTCGTCCTCCCGACCCACGAACACCGCCGGCCGGATTCGCTTGGCCTCCTTCGCCAAACGGGGCGGGACGAGCTCCACCGGCGGATAGGAGCCGGCTTCGAGCCGCCGGAGTAGGCGCTCGAGCTCGGGCTGGGGGTTGCAGCCCAGCGTCTCGCGCACGCCGTCGAGATGCTCGCGCAACAGGCGAATGGCTTCGATTACGTCGCCCCGCATCAGCGCCCGTTCCGCGAGGGCCTGCACCGCGATATCCGAGACGGGTTCCAGTTCGTAGAGCGTATCCGCCAGCACGTGGACGGGAGGGATCTGCCCGCGGCGCCGGAACCCAGTGATGGCCGTGACCAGGGCCATGGCTGCTTGGCGTCGGCACCGTGCCCGCACGCCGTCCACCCAGTTGGCGAACCGGGCACCGGCCCATTGGTCGGCCTGGGCCAGCGGCTCGATCCCGCGCAGGCGCTCCGCCGCCGGCACCACCGTTGCGAGATCGGCGAGCCGATCCAGGTCCGTTTCGACCACTGCCCCCAGCCTGAGCCCACCCGGCACCCGGTGAAGCGCGTCCCGGCCGAGCACCCGACGGATCTCCGTGCAGGCCTGCGCCAGGGAATGGCGGCCGCGCTCGACCAGCGCGTGCTCCCACAGCAGATCGACCAGGAAATCCCGGGTGACCGGATGATCCCGGCCGTCGAGCGCGAGATAGAGCAGCACGCCCAGCTGCTTCTTCGTGCGCACGCGCAACACGTCCCCGGACTCCGTCACCAACTCGGGGACGCCAAACAACCTGACTACCGCGCGACGGGCCATGACGTACGCTAGCTTCCTGCGGGCCGTGGCCTGCAAGGTGGACGGTTCGGTCAACACGAGGTCAACAGATTGCGGAATATGCGCTTAGTGCGCTAATCCGCGAGGGCTCACCGGGACAGAGGGTGGGGATCTCAACGGAAGAAGTGACCGGTCAGGCAGGAAACGATAGTGACTACTCACTAACAGGTTGCACGCTCGGACCGTGTGGTGAGTAGCTGCTCACAACCGCTTCCTGGGCGCTCAGGAGCCCCCGGCAGCCCGCGAAACCCCGGCCCGCTGCCCCGCCCGCACCGCCACCACCAGCCCCACCAGGATCCCGCCCGCCCCGCCAGCACGCGCCACCCCAGCCGCTCCCCCACCACCGCCGCCACACCGCAATCAGGGTGCTCCACGGGATCAGCATGGTCCGGGTCACCTGCATCCGCCGAATCGGCCAGGAGAGCAGCACGAACGTGAGGGCCGAGCCCACGAAGGCGGGGTACAGCAGAACCCAAAGCCAGCCTCGACAGGCGGCTGTCACCTCACGACGTCTGGATGCCGAGGTGCAGGGCGTACCGGGACATGCAGAGGTTGTGCAGGTAGTTGAACGTGCCGATCACCGCGTGCGTCGGGTATGCCACCTCGTTCTTCCACCGTTTCAGCGGCATGAACTCGAAACCCACCTTGGGGGCGCCCGTCTGCCCGCTGAGAAACTGCTTCACGACCGCGCCGGCCGGGTGGCCGCAGGGCGTCGCCTTGGCCGGATCGATGTTGTAGACCGCGCCGACGTTGACCTGCCCGCTGATCGCGGCGAGGAACGGGTTGAAGTCGCCGATGCCGCTGCTGAACGTGAACGCCTCGACGGTGCCGAAGCTGAACGCGTTGTTCGTGAGGGCAACGAGCTGCGTGAGGACCTCCTTCACGAATACACCGTCGTGCGCGAACGGTCCCAGTTCCACGCCGGCCGCCCGCACGATGTGCAGTAGGCCCATCGCCTTCTTGCCAGCGAGGACCTGCGCGCCCCAGCGATTGACGACGTGTTTCAGCAGGACTTCCAGAATCAGCGGCGGCGACAGCGGGTCGCCCCAGCCGAGCGCGCCGTAGTGCGCCGCGTTCTGGCCGAAGCCGTGCGATACGCCCAGCAGGATCCGGTCCGCGAACGCGCTCGCCGGCAGCACGAGGATGACCGCCCGCTCCGAGTCGCCCTTCTTGGCCGCGAAGATGCCGAGCCGGCCCGTGCGGGTTGCCGAGATGCTGAAGTTCGGCGCGTTGTTCTTGTCGCCGGCGCGGAACGTTGCGACGTTCACGACGCCGATGGTCGGGAAGATCTGCTGGACCAGGTTGTTTGTCGGCTCCATGCCGAGGATCTGCTTCGTGATCGGCCGGACCGACACGTCCGAGGGCGTGGGCGGTGTGACCAGGCCGCCAAGGTTCTTGAGCAGCTCCAGAAGCATCGCCATCGTCTTCGGCCCGACGACCCCGTCGACGGTCAGCGCGTTTGCGCCCTGGAACTCCTTCACGCGCGCCAGGGTCTTCGAGCCGAACTTCCCGTCCACGGCGAGCGGAGGGAGCTTGCTCGGCAGCTTGTTCAGGAGACCCTGCAGCTCCTGCACCGCCGAACCGGCGGACCCGTACTTGAGCAGCATGCCCCCCACGAACGCGACATTGTTGCACGTATTCAATCGGCCCGGTCAGGCGACCGGGCCGTCATCTCGGATTGCGGCGCGAGCAGGTAGATACCACACGCCCGAGTCGGATGTCAACGGAGTCTCGCCCAGCGCATGACCCGGGATCCAGCCGCAGTCACAGCACGAATCTCCCGTCGGTGTGGGCGTCAGACCCGTCCGGACGCCGCCGGACTCCCCGCCCGGCCCCCCGGCCCCGCGCGCACCGCCACCACCAGCCCCACCAGGATCCCGCCCGCCCCCGCCAGCACGCGCCACCCCAGCCGCTCCCCCAGCACCGCCGCCCCCAGCAACACCGCAATCAGGGTGCTCCACAACGGGATCAGCATGGTCCGGGTGACCTGCATCCGCTGGATCAGCCAGTAGAGCAGCACGAATGTGAGCGCCGAACCTACGAAGGCCAGGTAGAGGAGCGAGAAGACCGCCCGCCCGGTCCAGTGGAACCGCAACGGGTTCCCCTCCGCCAGGAGGCCCAGAGCCAGCATGGGGATCACGCCCACCCCCATCTGCACCGCCGTCATGGTGACGGGCTCGATGTGCACGCCCTGTCGCTTGATCAGCACGTCGGCCAACGCCGTCCCGAACGCCGCCACCACCAGCGCCCCCGCCCCCGCAAACGCCAGCAGCCCCCGCAGCTCCACCTGGTTGTAGAAGATCAGCACCACCCCCGCCGCGGCGATCGCCACGCCCGCCACCTTGCCGAGCGTCATGGGCTCTTCGGGCAATAGCACGTGCGCGAGCACAAGTCCCTGAAGCGGAAACGTGGTGTAGAGAATCGCCGCGAGCCCCGAGGAGATGTGCGATTCGCCCCAGAACACGAGCGAGTAGTTCATCGTGAAGGTGAGCAGACCGGTGACGATCATGAGCCACCAGTCCGCCCGGCTCCGGGGCAGCCGCACGCGCCGCACCACCATCCACAGCACGAGCGGCATCAGCGCCACCACGAACCGGAGCGCGGCGAACGTGAACGGCGGGAGATCCTCGAGGCCGATCTTGATGAATAACCAGGTGGAGCCCCACACCGTGGCCAGCAGCATCCACACGAGGGCAGGTAGGGTCACGGCGGGGATTCTACCGCAGGATGGCGTCCGGCGGCATTAGGAAGCCTCCGGTAGCTCCACCACTGTCGCCCGGCCTGCACCGCCACCACCAGCCCCACCAGGCCGCCCCCCGCCCCCGCCAACCCGCTGGGCAGCGCATGGACGGACATTGATGGTCGCGGCGGGGGACGCGCTCGATCCGACCGGCATCTACAGCGTCGACGTCCCCTGGTGGCGGCACCACCTCCTAGTCCGTGAAGACGTTACGGCACACCGTGTCGCCGACCAGCGCGACCTCTGCCGGGTGAAAGAGGCCGTGTATGCAGTCGGGCGAAGAGCCCCACACGCGCGCCCTCCTTGGGTACGGTCTGCGCCAGAGTCAAGGTGCCGAGCTGGATGCCCATCCGCGCCACGAACTGATGCCGATGGTCTCCGCGAGGGCGCGGGAGCCCTTCTGTGTCACGCCCCCCCGACCGCCGGGATGACAAGTTTCTCACCTGGCCCAGTCGGCCGTCTCTTGATCGGAGGCGGTCCGGCTTCGAGCGCAGCCCAAGTGAGCGGGCCGACAATGCCATCCGCGCCAAGTTGTTTCATGGACTGGTACTGGCGCACTCTCGCATCCGTTTTCGGCCCAAAGATGCCGTCGACCCATAGAAGCTGGTGAATGGGAGGCCGATGGTTCAGCGGTTCTGGCAGTAGGCGACATGCAGCCCCGTACTACCTCGCTTGATGGTCGGTAGTTGCGCCATGTGTGCCCCCTCGACTGTCGTTCTCTCTACGACCCGGCCCCCGGCAAACATGCGTCGTCCGTCACGTTCTGTCCATCGACCGGATCCTCGGCAAACCAGCACTGCTACACGATACCGCTGCTGCAGGTGACATGCTATTCGCGGCAAGCTGGGGGAGAGCTCGAACCTCGGCCTCCTCGTTACCGACCGAGGATGATGCGCGCTTGGCCGAGACGTTCGCCGACCTGAACGGCCAGTACGAAGGAGACGCAGAGCGGGATCGAGGTCGATTCGCTCCATTCCTGACCATCGTCCTGCGCGAAGACCGGGCAAACGTGGGGCGCAGGATAGCTGGCTCTCCGTTCGAGTCCTGGTGGGTCGCCTCCAGGTGGCACGAGCCACCGGTCTGCTTGCCGCGAAACGAGCCACCTGCCGCGAACCGGGGCGTACTCAGTTCGCAGAGTGAGCCCCGTCACTTTGTCGTAACGCAAAGGGCAGTAGACTCTTATCCCGGCTGCGCCAATCCGGTTCAGCGGCGCACGCCGTATGCAACATTGTCGCCGCACGTCCGCGACCAAAACCACCAACTGGGGTGCTATGCCGCCGCGTCTCCTGCTCAGCTCACCGCGAGCGCTGCTCGTCCTTGTCGTTGCTCTCCCCGCCGCGATACCGGCGGCGGCGCAGGTGCCTGCCGCGACCATGCCCGCACCGGCCGCCGCCAAGTCCAATCCCTGGCGGTTCGTCTGGCGGGCCGAAGCCCAGAGCGCGTTCGACGACAACGTGTTCCTCCTGTCGCCGTCGAAGAAAGCCGAACTCGCGACGCCATCGGTCGACGATGTCGCCAGCGGGCGCTTTGCCGACATGGCCGACGCGCGCGATGTGGTGACCCTGTTTGAAGCGGGTCTCGGCTTTGCCGGACCCGGCATCACCGGGCGCACGCTGGAGATCCTCCCCGAAGTCGCGTACGAGTGGTACGCGCAAAACAGCGCGCGCAGTCACGCGGTGATTGGGCTCCGGGTCGAACAGGGGTTGCCGCACGGAAGCCGGCTGCGGTTGCGCGGCCGCCTCACCCCGAGCTACTTCCCCAAGGCCTACCTCGCCGACGCTGTGGATGCGAACGCGGACGGGACGATCAGCGGCGCTGAGCGAGTCTACCAGCCGGCCACGTACCAGGAGAGCCGCATCGCGCTGGATTACCGGTTCCGGCTGGCGAACGCCACCAGGCGACATCCGTTCGGCGCCGCCGTACAGCTGTCCGGAGCCTACGAGCGCCGGGTGTACGACACGCCGTTCCGCGTGCGCGACCGCAGCGGTCCGGAGGCCGGGCTGGCGCTGCTGCTCGATCTGACGCGGTCCATCGCTCTCGACGTCGAGTACGGCTTCGCTTCCTACTCGGCCACCCCGGCGGCGCAGGTGCTGGTGCTCGACGAGGACGACGCCGGCCGGGACCTCAACGGCAACGGGACGCTCACGGACCCCAACGTGCGCGTCGTTCAGCAGGTCGACGTGTCGCGCATCGAGAACCGGCTCGGGGCCGCCCTCACGGTGGCGCTCGCCAAACGCACGCACCTCACGGTCCAATACGAGCGCCGCTGGCGCCGCTATGGCTCGGAGGAGCCGTTCGACATCGCCTACGGCGGGCGGCGCGACTCGCGCCATCAGGTCGGCATCGAGCTCGAGACCCGGCTCGCGGGCGATCTGGCCCTCGTGCTGGGCGGCGACCTCACCGACCAGGGGCTCAACCGCTCCAGCGACCTTGGCGGAATCGGCGACATCGACGACTATAGTAGGCACCGGGCCTTCCTCGGCCTGAGCTACCAGCCGTGACATCTCAGGAGAGCGCCATGACGCACCGCGCGGGTTCACCGTGCGTGGATCGTGGGGCCGTGTGGCCATGAAGCGGCGGCGCGGGCCCGTGCGCGTCCTGTTCGCGGGCTACGCGCCCGTTCATTTCGTGTGCTTTCGTCCGCTCTACCGGCGCCTGCAGCGCCTGCGCGGCGTGGAGGTGTATCTCTCGGGCGGGCGCGAGAGCGACGGCGTGCGGCCGGCGCTCAGTGCGGCCGAGTTGTACCGGCCCTTCCGGCTGCCGCGGGCGCGGGTGCTGGGGCTGTCCACGATACAGTCGCGTGCCTTCGACATCGTGTTCTGCGCCCACGTGTCGGGGTACTTCCCCAAGGAGGACCAGGAGCGGGTGCAGCTGTTTCACGGGGTGTCGTTCCGCAACATGGCGGTGCGACGCGACGTGCTGGTGTACGACCACCTGTTCATCGTCGGCCCGTACATGCGACGCCTCTTCACCGACGAGCAGCTGCTGCGCGAGTCCGACCCCCGGCTGGTGAATATCGGGTTCCCCAAACTCGATCCGCTGGTGAACGGCAGCCTCGACCGGCGGACGCTGCTCCGGCGCCTCGGGCTCTCGGGTCGTCGGCCCATCGTGCTGTACGCGCCCACGGGCCAGAAGGAGAACTCGCTCGAGCATCAGGGCGAGGCGGTGCTGGAGCGCCTACGCAAGACG
>JAOTWK010000587.1 GCA_029862935.1 Gemmatimonadota bacterium
CAACTGATGGTCACCGACGCGGCTGATAATCCGACAATGTTCGAAGACTCCCACAGGAGGCGATGGGTTATGCGATCCAAATGTGCCCTACTCATGGGTTTGCTGTTCAGCGTCTGGGCAGGTTCGGCCCATGCGCAGACGCGCGTGGTGACCGGCCAGGTCACCTCGGCCGTGACCGGCGCGCCACTCGAGGGCGTCGGTGTTTCAGTGGCGGGAACCACGATCTCGACGCGGACGCGCGCCGATGGTTCATTCAACGTTGGCGTCCCAGTCGGCCAGGTCCGCCTGTTGTTCCGGCTCATCGGCTACAAGCGAGCCGTTGCGTCGCTTTCGGCGGGCGTGAGCACCTTGAACGTCAGCTTGGAACCGGACGTCCTCAGGCTCGACGAGGTCGTGGTGACTGGACGAGCGACCGAGATCTCACGGCGAAACCTCGCGAACGCGGTGGCCACACTGAGCGGCGAGGAAGTCTCGAATGTGGCCGCCCAGAGCATCGAGCACGCGTTGCAAGGAAAGGTGGCCGGAGCCGATGTGTATACGAACTCCGGTGCGCCCGGCGGCGGTGCCCAGGTCCAGCTTCGCGGCGTGTCCACGATCAGCGGCGCGAACTCGCCGCTCTACGTCGTCGACGGGGTCATCATCAGCAACGAGGCCATCGCGTCCAACACGAATGCCGTCACGCGGGCGTCAGCAGGCTCGAATGCGTCCACCCAGGACGGGCCGGTCAACCGGGTGGTGGATCTGAACCCCAACGACATTGAAAGCATCGAGATCCTGAAGGGTGCGTCGGCGTCCGCGATCTACGGGTCTAGAGCGCCCAATGGCGTGGTCATCATCCAGACCAAGCGCGGCCGCGAGGGGCGGCCTCGGGTGAACGTGACCCAGCGGTTTGGGTTCTTCGATCTGTCCAACAAGCTGGGGTTCCGCACGTTTGATGACGCCGCCGAGGTGGATGCGTGGGGCGGGGCGGGGACCGCGGCTGCCGTGGGCTTTACGCCCGGCCAGACGTTCGATCACGAACAAGCCCTCGCCGGCCGGAACGCCCTCTCGTACGAGACGCAACTCAGCGCCAGCGGGGGCAGCGACAACACGACCTACTTCGTATCGGGCTTGTGGAAGAACGATGAAGGGATCATGCAGAACACCGGGTTCCAGAAGCAGTCGATCCGGGTGAACGTCGATCAGCAGTTCTCCGACCGGTTCCGGGCCAACGTCAGCACCAACGCCCTGCACACGTTGGCGCAGCGCGGACTGACCAACAACGACAACGCGGGTGTGAGCCCGTACATGGTCCTCGCGTTCACGCCGAACATCGTCGACCTGCGCCAGCGGCCCGACGGCACGTTCCCCGACAACCCGTTCGAGCGCAGCAACCCGCTGGCGACGATTGCGCAGATGAAGAACGACGAGGACGTGTGGCGGTTCATCGGATCGCTGCGCTTGGAATTCGACGCGATTCAGACCGGCAACCACAGCCTGCGGTTGGTCGCCCAGGGTGGCGTCGACTTCTTCGAGCAGAAGAACGATCTGTTTTTCCCGCCGGATCTGCAGTTTGAGGACGACGACGGTTTTCCCGGCACGTCGCTCGTCACCAACAGTGACAACGAGTTCATCAACCTGAACGCGAACGCGATTCACACCTATCTCCCGGGGGGCGGGGGGACGAGCTTTACATCGTCGGCGGGCGTGACCTATGCGACCCGGGACCTCTCGAGTGCCAGTATCCAAAATCAGGGTCAGGTCGCCGGTCAGGAAAGTATCGCGGCCGGTGTGAAGCCCACGCTCAACGAATTTCGGACGCGCTCCGAGGACTTCGGCTTCTATCTTCAGGAAGAGGTGCTGACCCTGAATGAGCGGCTGCTCCTCACCGTCGGTATTCGCGGCGATCAGACGAGCCGAAACAGCGACGACGACAAGCTCTTCTGGTATCCCAAGGCGGCGGCCTCGTTCCGCTTCCCAGGGGGCGGGGGGTTCCTCGACGAGATCAAGGTACGGGCCGCGTACGGTGAGGTCGGCAATGAGCCGCTGTTCGGCCAGAAGTTTACCCCGCTGACAGCGACTGCCAACGTCGAAGGCATCCCCGGCCTCCTGGTTCAGGGGAGCGTGGGAGACCCCAACCTGCGGCCCGAGCGCCAGAGAGAGATCGAAGGGGGAGTTGATGCAACGCTGCTGAACGGGCGGGCCACCGTGGAGTTCACCGGCTACCAGAAGAGCGTCAGCGACTTGCTCCTCACCCGTGGACTCGCCCCGTCGTCCGGCTTCGCCCAGCAGATCTTCAACGGTGGCAAGCTGCGGGTGCGCGGCGTGGAGGCGGCTCTGGGGATCGTGCCCATCCAATCCGGCACCATCAACTGGCTGCTGCGAACGACCTTCGCCATGTCGCGCAGCAAGGTCACCCAGCTCGACGTGCCCGCCTTCGTGCCGGGCAACGCCGGGTTCGGCACGGGGTTGGGAACGTTCCGGATCGAAGAAGGCAAGTCCGTCACCCAA
>JAOTWK010000588.1 GCA_029862935.1 Gemmatimonadota bacterium
TCGCGTTTCTCGAACGTCATTGGGGCGTGCACTTCCCCATCGGTGGCACGGGTGCGCTCGTCGCCGGCCTGATCGGCCTCATCGAGTCATTAGGTGGAACGATCCGATTGGGCGAGGAGATCGCCGAGATCGTGGTTGAGCATGGCCGCGCCACGGGCGTGCGCCTCGCGTCGGGTCACGTCGACCTGGCCGACGTGGTCGTGTCCAATGCCGACGCGGCCTGGACCTACCGCCATCTCGTGCCAGCGACGGCCCGACGGAAATGGACCGACCGCCGGATCGAGCGGGCGCACTACTCGATGGGTCTCTTCGTCTGGTATTTCGGAACCAAACGGACCTACGAAGACGTGGCCCATCACACCATCGTGCTGGGGCCTCGCTACCGGGAACTGTTGGCAGACATCTTCGACCGGAAGCTCTTGGCAGACGACTTCTCTCTCTATCTGCACCGCCCCACGGCAACCGACCCGTCATTGGCCCCCGAGGGCTGCGACACCTTCTACGTTCTGTCGCCCGTTCCCAATCTCGATGGCGACGTCGACTGGAGTCAGGAGGCTCGGCGCTACCAAGAGCGCATCTGTCGCTACTTGAGTGACACGGTGCTTCCCGATTTGCACACGCAGCTCGCGGCCTCTCATTACCTGAGTCCCCTCGAATTCAGAGAGCAGCTCCTTGCGTTTCGAGGCGCGGCGTTCTCCTTCGAACCGATTCTCAGGCAGAGTGCCTACTTCCGCCCGCACAATCGCAGTGAGGACGTCGAACGATTGTACTTTGTCGGCGCCGGCACCCATCCAGGTGCCGGCGTGCCTGGTGTCCTCTCCTCCGCGCGGGTGCTCGACACCGTGGTTCCGAGCCCAGATGAACTCGACTAGGGTGCCAGGTGTGAATCCTGCCGACCTTGCCGTGTGCCGCGACCTGCTTCGTCGGGGCTCGCGCACCTTCTTCGCCGCGTCGTTGCTGCTTCCTCGCGCCGTACGGAGGCGCGTGGCACCCGTCTACGCGTTCTGTCGCACTGCGGACGACCTCGTCGATCTCAACGTCCCCGACCATAAGACGATCACACGGCTCGAGCAGCGGGTCGACCGTATTTATCGAGGTGAGTCCCTCGACGAGCCCGTCGATCGGGCGCTCGCCGCCGTGGTCGCACAGTGCGGCATTCCCCGGAAGGCGCTCGATACCCTCATCGAAGGTTTCTCGTGGGAAGTCGACGGTCGGCCGTACGAGTCGTTGGCAGACGTGCATGCGTATTCCATGCGGGTGGCGGCCACGGTGGGCGTGGCGGTCACCTACACCATGACGCGTCCCAGCGCTCATACGCTGGCCCGTGCCTGCGACCTGGGTGTCGCCATGCAGCTCACCAATATTGCGCGAGATGTGGGTGAAGACGGACGCCGTGGCCGCGTGTATCTGCCACAGGCCTGGTTGCGGGACGAGGGGCTTGACCCCGACACGCTGCGCGGACAGCCCAGGTTCACCCCGGCACTGGGACGGGTGGTCCAGCGACTGCTCGAGGCGGCCGACAGGCTCTACGAGCGCTCGCACGCGGGGATTGCGAGCCTCCCGGCGCGCTGCCGCCCTGCGATTCGAGCCGCCAGCGCCATCTATCGGGATATCGGACGGGTCATCGCGGCGTCCGACTATGACTCGGTGACCCGTCGCGCGTACACAACCGGCCGTCGCAAGCTCGCGCTCGCCGCCGGGGCGCTTGCTCCGCGGCGGTCGTCCGCGCTGACTACCTTCCATGCGCCACCGTTGGCGGAGGCCACGTTCCTCGTGCATCTAGGCGATTCCACACCCGAGCCCCTCATTTCTCAGAACACGTCGCCCGTATGACATCTTCCTCTCGGCCACACCCGCACCGTTCACTTCTGCTCGTGTTCCTCGGCGTGTTCGCCGGCTCGATTGCGTTCAGCCTCGCCGGCATGGCCCTGTTGCGGGTTGCCCCTGCGGCAGCCGGACGCTTCGGCAGCCTCTTGCCGTGGTTCATGAAGGTGCCGACTTGGGCATATATGTTGTCTCTGCCCGCGCTTGTCTTCGTCCTCTACCTGCCGCGCTTCGGGGGGCGGCGGTCGGTGCTACTGCTTCTGTGGGGCAGCTTCGTTGGGATGATGGCGGAGTTGATCGGCACGGGAACGGGGTATCCGTTCGGCCCGTACGCCTACACGGCGTTCCTCGATCCCAAGATCTTGGGCCATGTGCCCTATGTGATTCCCCTGTCGTGGTACGCCGTCTCGGTCATCACGCTTGACCTTGCAAGCCGCTTGAGACGCCCGGCTGCCGTTCGTCTCGTGCTGGCTGCGCTCTTCATGGTTCTGTGGGACGTTGCATTGGATCCGGCGATGGGCGTCGGGTTCCCCGTGTGGGAATGGAAGGTCGATGGATTCTTCTACTCGATGCCGGCGATCAATTGGGCCGGCTGGTTTGTCACGTCTCTCGTGATCGTGTTGGGGTATGAGTACCTCGGCGGCGTTGAGTTTCGGGAGACGACT
>JAOTWK010000589.1 GCA_029862935.1 Gemmatimonadota bacterium
CCAGCTCCTGCCAGCGCGCGAGCACGGTGCGGCTATCGATGGCCCGAAGGTCGGGCGCGTCCAAGTTGACCGAGAGGAGGTCCACGAGGCCTTCGCGCCACAGCTCCATTTCCGGCCCGCGCACGGTGAACGGAAGCACCGCGACGGCGGGCGCCGCCACGGATTCGGCTGAGAGCCGATCATCGATGCCGCCCCCGCGGCCGGCGAGGAGCAAATAGGCGGCGCCCGCACCCATCAGCGTGATCGCGATGGCCCCGGCAACGATCGCACCGAGGCGCGTCGGGGCGCGCCGTGGAAACGCGCCGCCGTCGGCTGCCTCGGGACCGCGAGCGTGGGGCCGGGCCGGCGGGATCCCCGTGGCGTGCACCGCCTCCGTGCGCAGTCTCTCGACGAGCGCCCCGACCTCGGCCGGGGGCTCGACGTCCAGCTCGTCGCGGAGCAGCTGCTCGTGGGCGCGGGCCCGCTGGATCGCGTTGGCTGGGTCGCCCGCCGCGGCCAGAGCCGCCATCAGGCGCAGCACTACTGGTGAGCTGAAGGGATCGGTTGCCAGGAGCCGCTTCCACCACTCGGCAGCCCGGGTCGGATCCCCAGCACCTTCCGCTTGCCGAGCCAGCGACTCCAGTGCACGGGCGTAGAGGTCGGCCAGGCGCGCGCGCTCCGAGGCGAGCCATTCCTCGAACTCCTGTGAGCCACCGAGGTGAAAGCCATCGAGGAACGGGCCGCCATACAACCGCACCGCCGCTTCCCCCTCCCCGCGCTCGAGCGCCTCCCGGAAGGCGACGGCGTCCACCCACACCACCTCGCGGTTCAGCTGAAGAAGCTCACCGGCGACGATGACGGGGTCTTCGCCCAGCGCCTGCCGCAGCACATAGAGGGAATCAGACAGCCGGTGGCGGGCGTGGGTCGCGTCGCTCTCGGGCCAGAGGTAGGCCACCAGCTTGTCGCGGCTCAGACCCTTTTCACCCGCTTCCGCAAGCAATGCGAGCAGTGCCAGGCGATGGCGGTGTCCCGCGCGCCCCGAGCTGGGCACGCTCGGACCCTCCAGGGAAGCACCACCGAGAAGCTGCAGGCGGTACATGACGGGCCTCGATAGGCAGGCGATGGTTCTGCGAGAGTCGCCGGACACTGCGCAGATACCCGTCATTTAATAATGCGGCCAAATCGGCGATGTGGCCAGTTGCGTTCCGTGTGAGCGGGAGGGTTCGGGGAGCGGCAGGGCAGATCGCCGCAGCTGGGTGAAGCGTCCCGGCGTTTCGCCCTCAGTGTCACTGTCAGAAAGGAGCATCAGCCATGTGTGTTCTGAGAGGAGTGTCTTTGGCGGCACTGGCCGCTCTGGTGGCGGGCTGCGGCACCGAGCCGCTGACCCCGACGGACGAGCTGGTCAGTCCGGCGTTCGCGGTCGGCGGCACCGACCGCCCCATCACGGCGACGCTGAGCGCCACAGTACACTTCGAGTACGACTGGGCGGACCCGGTTTGCCCCGTCACCACCGTCTCCGACGGCTCCGGCACGGTGACGCATCTCGGCCTCGTGCACCACCACCAGACCCACTGCGCCCCGGTCACGAAGCCGACCTACGAGAACGGACATTGGGAACTCACCGCGGCCAACGGCGATCAACTCGTCCTCGAGTACGGCGACTGGCCCGCCGGCCTCCCGCTCCCGCTTCCGACGCAGGTTGTCGGCGGAACCGGCCGGTTCGCCAAGGCATCCGGGACGATCAACATTGTCTCCCTCCGTTTGGAGGGAGAGTGGGGAGACGACGGGAATCCGATCGAGCCGTGGTACGCGTGGTGGACACTGGAGGGGACGATCTCGTACTGATCGCGGACGGACATCCGGGAAGACGGACAGGATCGACTACGGTCGGGTCGGCCTGACCGGAGTACACACATCGTCACGGAGGAGAAGTCATGCGTGTTCTGAGAGGAGTGCCTTTCGCGGCACTGGCCGCACTGGTGGCCGGCTGCGGCACCGAGCCGCTGAACCCGGCTGATGAGCTGGTCAGTCCGGCGTTCGCGGTCGGCGGTACCGACCGGCCGTTCAAGGCGGACTTGAGCGGCACGGCGGTCTGGGAGTACGACTGGTTGGACCCTGATTGCCCCGTCACCACCGTGTCCGACGGCTGGGGCACCGTGAGCCACCTCGGTCAGGTGCACCATCACTGGACCCACTGTGCCCCGGTCACGAAGCCGACGTACGAAGACGGACACCTGGTGATCACCGCGGCCAACGGCGATCAGCTGATCTGCGAGTACGGCGGCTGGCCGGCCGCCGTCGGGGCCTCGCTCCCATTGCCGATTCAGGTTGTTGGTGGAACGGGCCGGTTCGCCGACGCGTCGGGAACGATCTATTTGGCTGCCTTCAAGATCGAGGGCGAGTGGGGCGATGACGGACTCCCGATCGAGCCGTGGTACGCGTGGTGGACACTGGAGGGGATGATCTCGTACTGAGCGCGGACGGACATCCGGGAAAACGGGCAGGATCG
>JAOTWK010000590.1 GCA_029862935.1 Gemmatimonadota bacterium
CCTGGGGCACCTTCAGCTCGAGCAGCTCGGCAATGCGATCGCCAATGTCATCGAGTTGTTCCACTCCGAGTGCTAGCCCCATGCGCCGCAGCGACCCGAACACATTGATAGCGACCGGCATGGCACTGGTCGAACCATCCTCGAGCCGCGGCTGTTCAAACAACAGTGCCGGTCCACCTCTCGGACTCTTCATGCATCGGTCGGCTATTTCGGTGATCTCTCGAACCACCGAAACCGGGTGGCGTACTCGCCTGAGCTCTCCGGCGGTTTCGAGCGCCGTTACAAACGACCGCACACTGTCAATCGTCATGCCCGTGATCCCCAGTAAAGAGAAGCGACGCCGAATGTGAGAGACCGATGCCCAACATCCGTCAGCCTGGCTTCACGAAACTGATCTTGCACTTCGTCCGGGTGCGGGAACCCCTGCACGGAATCTGGCAGGTAATCGTAGGCACTCGTATGTTTCGACACCAATCGGCCGATTCGCGGGAGCACGTGACGGAAATACGACAGGTAGAGAGGACGGATCGGCCATGCCGTGGGGAGCGAGAACTCGAGTACGACCACCCGACAACCGGACTTCACGACCCGGGCCATTTCCGCCAGCCCCGCCCCGGCATCGATCAGATTCCTGACGCCGAAGGCAACCATACAGCCATGAAACGTCTCGTCGGCAAAGGGCAGGGTGAGTGTATCCGCGGCCACAGGACAGACGCGCGTCGCCTTGCCCACTCCCAAGCGCAACATGGGTACCACGAAATCAGCACCCACCACCCGCCCCCGAAACGTGGGCTGACGGGCAAGCTCTGCAGCAAGGTCAAGCGTGCCGGCGCAGACGTCCAGATAGGTGCCCTCAGGAATCGCCTGCCAGCCGACACGCCGAACGGCGGCCCGTCGCCAACGACGATCGATGTTGAGGCTCAGGACGTGGTTGAGCAGGTCGTACCGCGGGGCAATCGCCGCAAACATGTCCCGGACGTACGACCTCTTGGAATCGCCTCCCGGCACGTTCACGCTCGGGGGCGTCGATGTCATAGGCGCCAAAAATACTGGCACGCTTGAAGTTGCCGCAAGAACGGTGCAACCTGAAACAATCGCGCCCCTAGCCGAGTAGGGATGCCCACACGATGACCTTCAGTGCCGCTCTCGCCTCTGCCACCGACCAGGAAGTCGTTGCCTGGGCACGTGACGGCGTGGAGGCGGCATATCGGGAGCTGCTCAGGCGCTACGAGCGTCCCGTGTTTTCCCTGATCTACCGCATGGTGCGCGACCGGGAGCTCTCGGAGGACCTCACACAAGAGACCTTCGTCAAGGTACTGAACGCGCTCGACCGCTACCGGCCCGAATTCAAGTTCTCATCGTGGATCTTCAAGATCGCCAACAACGCGGCCATCGATCAGCTGCGCCGACGAGAGCTGGACACGCTTTCCCTCGATGGTGGGCCCGACGCCACCACGCCAGATCGCATCGGAGCGACATCATTACAGGTAGGGGACGTGGCGGAGTCGCCGCTCGACGAGCTCGAGGCCCGAGAGCTCGGATCAGCCATCGAGCGTGCCATCGGACACCTGCGACCGGAATACCGCGCCTGCATCATCATGAGGCATGTCGAAGGTAGGGCGTACGACGAGATCTCCGACATCCTCGATCTGCCACTAGGTACGGTGAAAACCTATATCCACCGTGCACGTGCCGAACTGCGCGAAGCCCTCGGGCCGCTGCGCGAGTGAAACCCGTGGACCCAGAGACCGTAGGGAAGAACGAGATGAACGAGCATGACGAGACCCTGCTCACACCGGCCGACGAAGACCCGGTGATCCACCGCCACCTGGCGGCATTACCCGCGTTCACTCCTGCAACATTGTTCGAGGACCGAGTGTTGTCGCGCGTGTGGATGCCGGACCCCGAGTGGGCACGCAACGTACGCGCCGTCGGCAGGGAATGGACCGACACCGGGCGCATCTGGCTCGTGCTCGGTGCCCTGGCCCTCGGCAGCCTCATTCCGGCAGCCGTAGGCGCCAGCCTCGTCGGCGCCTTCGCATCCGAGATCGCAGCCGGCATCGAGTGGTTGTTCGACGTGGGTCTCCCGACCGCAGCGGCGGGAATGGCCAACGAGCTCGCGGTCCGCTGGTCGGAGGTCGCGCCCCACGGTGCGCCAGATCGACTCACCACGCCCCAGGCTGCCAGCCTTGCGGCAGGGTGCGTGACGCTTCTGGCGAGTTGCACATTGGGACTCCGCGCAACAATGCGCCCTGGCGGTGTGAGATGATACGCACCATGACTCGACATTGGACAATGACGACCTTGGCTCTCGCCACGGTGCTGTGCCTGAGCTTGCAGCACCGCGCGGCGGCGCAGGACGTTGTCGGAATCACCGCCATCGAGTCTGCCGACGAAGCGTCCCTCCTCTTCGAATTGGTCGGTGACAAGAGCTTGATGATCTCCGTTTCTCAAGGAACCTTGTCGATTGGCGGTTCCCCGAT
>JAOTWK010000591.1 GCA_029862935.1 Gemmatimonadota bacterium
CGTGCCACGCACCGGGGTCCACACCCAACCGACGCAGCAGCCGCACCCCACCGACTCCGAGCACCCACTCCTGACGCAGCCGCATCTCGGGACCGCCCGCGTACAGCTTGAGGGAAAGGCTCCGGTCCTGCGGGTCGTTGACCTCGAGATTGGTGTCAAGCAGCAGGATGGGTACCGAGCCCACCATCATGCGCCAGGCGCCCACGTGCAAGGTTCGGTCGGCCACGGGAATCGTCGCCAGATAGGGGTGGCCGGTGTTGTCCAGCACCGGCGCCAGCGGCGTGATCGTCGGATCGAGCGGATCGTCGGCGTCTTCTTGCCACCCGTCCAGGCGAATCCGCTGGTCGAAGTACCCCTTCGTGTAGAGCAACCCGATGCCCACGAGCGGGACGCCCAAATCGGACGCGGCTTTGCAGTGATCTCCGGCGAGCACTCCGAGACCGCCGGAGTAAATGGGAACCGAATTGTGCAGTCCGAATTCCGCGCAGAAATACGCAACGGGACGGGGGACCAGATCAGGGTAGGCACGCTGGAACCAGGTATCACGACCAGAGAGCGCCCCGTCGAGGTTGGCCACCACCCGGTCGTAGGCCTCGAGGAACTCGGGATCCTGTGCGCGCGCCACCAAGCGGGCCGGATCGACCAGCTGCAGGAACAGAATCGGATTGTGCCGGGTACGCTGCCAGAGGAGTTCGTCGATGCTGCGGAACAGCTGACGCGCCTCCCGACTCCAGCTCCACCAGAGATTGGTGGCGATGTGAGCCAGACCGCCAATGCGATCGGGGAGGTGGGGGATGCGCGGTTCGCTGTCGGTCATTGGGTGCGTAAACTAGTGGGTCGCCCGCCGGATAGGCTAGCGGCGGCCCCGGTTTCACCGGGAGTTCACGGTATCTTCAGCCGGTACGAGGCATATTGACGCACGCCGTAGGACGCGGTAGACGGGCGGAGGCACCCGATCACCCATTTCCAGAAAGGGGGCAATGCCAATGAAGATTCATCCCGATGCCCCCAGAAACACCGGTGGTTTCTCGTTGGACGACGCCGCCCGCGTCTTCCGCACGACGCTGCGGCACGACCAGCGGATCGTCTGTCCGACGTGCCGGGCAGATCTCCATCCCATCGTCGGGGGCCGACAGGCGCACTCCGTCTGGATTCTCCGTTGCGATCACTGTGGCAGCGGCGTTGTGTTCCGCCACATGGAGTGGCGCGGACTGGACGAGTGACCGCGATCATCTGATTCGGGCCGGCCCGCGACTCTCGCGGCGCACCGCCGTGTGCCACCTCCAACCGTCCACAACCACGCCCCCTTGTGGGATGGAATCAGGTGCCGGATTGCGGTGCCCGCGCGTCCGCGCTCCAGCCGGGAATCGAGTCGAGAACCGTGCGCCCGCGACCATTGGCGTCGCGCAGGACGGCCGCCAGCTGATCGAATGCCTCCACGGCGCGGAGCCGATCGCCGGACGCCGCGAGGGCTCGGGCTCGCAGGGGCCACACTTCGATCCACGCACTTTGATCGACAAATCCCGTCATCGTGACGAAGAGTCTTGTGGCGGCGATCACCTCGTCGGGGTCGCCCCGCGCCGCCGCAACGCGAGCCCGCTCCAGGTCGAGCGGCCACAGCGAGGCCGCGAGATCGAACGTGACACGATCGATGGCGTAGTGTCGGGTTGCCTCCCTCCACGTCGAGAGCGCCCGTGCGCTGTCACCTTGCCGCAGATACTCGCGCGCGTCCATGTCCTGCAGCAGGCTCCGCAGCAGCGGTACGGTGTCGCCGGTCTGGGCGGCAAGCCTGCGAAGCGTCCGCTCTTCGGCGGGGACGCGGGTTGTGTCGCGCTGTCGCCGCCAGCGCGCGACGAGCCACAGGGTGGTCGGGTCAGTGGTGATGGCCAGGCGTCGAGCGGCGGACTCCAACTCCTCGTCCGTGCCGAGTGACGCGACGCCGGTCACCGCGGTGAGCAACAGCCACCGGTCCAACTCGACGGTCGGAACGTCCATCTGCCGACCGAGCCGCAGGAGTGAATCGGCCGAGTGATGGCGTCCCGCGCCCAACGTGGCTGCCATGCGCATGCGGAAGGCCATGACACGGTCTGGCGGGCTCGAGGCCCGGGTCCACAGCACCGTGATGGCCCGATTCGCGGCGGTCCGGTCGAGGAAGCCCTGCGAGAACTCCCCGGCGGCGAGGGCAATCATCTCGAGCGCGACGGCTGTACGGGACTCGAAAGTCCCGAGCACACGCAGCGCCGAGCGATTGCCGCGGTAGAGGAGTGAGTCGACCATCCGCACCAACTCGGCGGTCGCGGAGGTGCTGTCGATCCGGAGGTACTGGTCGACGTAACGCCGCGCGGCCGCCTCCGAATTCTGCAGGACCGCAATGCGCAGCAAATGGGCCGTAGCCGCGGCGAAGTTCGGATCCAGCTCGTGCACCCGTTCAAAGGCTACCCGAGCGGTCGTCCGCGACGTGCCGAGGAGGCCGGCGAAGTTG
>JAOTWK010000592.1 GCA_029862935.1 Gemmatimonadota bacterium
ACCGCGCCCAAGACCTCAGGTCCCACTTCATAGCATGAGCCGCAAATACTTGTACCACAATGCATAACGAGGTCAACGCTCGAACACTTCGCAACGTCGCACAGCGTCTCGATGCCGTGTTCGACAATCCCCGCGGCGATCCCTTTCCACCCAGCGTGGAGCAATCCGATCGCCCTGGACCCGCGGTCCACCAGGTAGATCGGCGCACAGTCAGCTACGGTCACGGCGAGGAGCTGGCCCGCCACGCTCGTCACATGGCCGTCCCACCCGTCACCGATCAGGATCCCGGGCGGCAATGCGGCATACCGCGCGACTCTGGCCCCATGGACCTGCCGGCTCACGGCGACTGACGGGAATTGCGGGAAGGCGTCGGCCTGGAGCCGCTGCCAGCGCTCCAACACTTCGCCCGTTGATCGCTGTGAGGCGAGTCCGAGATCGAAGCCCCGTCCGGTGATCCCGGCTACGATCCCGAACCGGGTATGCCAGGTCTCGAGCTCGTAGCGCTCGATGCCGCGATCAGCAGTGTGCTGCTCCGCGAGTCTCGTGCTGTGCTCGCTGCTCACCCGCCGGTCCGGTTCGACACCCGCTCGATCTTGGCTCCGAGGGCGCGCAACCGCGCGTCAATGCGCTCGTACCCGCGGTCGATCTGCCCGATGTTGTGAATGACGCTTTCCCCTTCGGCCGCCAGCGCGGCCAGCAAGATCGCCATCCCTGCCCTGATATCGGGGCTCTCGACCGTTCCACCACGGAGCTGACTCGGTCCGGCGACCACTACGCGGTGCGGATCGCATAGCAGCAGGCGCGCCCCGAGGGAGACCAGCTTGTCGACGAAGAACAGCCGGGACTCGAACATCTTCTCGAAGACGAGGATCATCCCCTCGCATTGGGTAGCAACCACCACCGCGATGGACGTGAGGTCTGCCGGGAAAGCGGGCCAGGGGCCGTCTTCGATCTTCGGGATGTGACCGCCCAGGTCGGGCCGGATGCGACGTTCCTGGCTGTCCTCGACCACCAGGGCCCCGTCTGCGAACCTCGGCCGCACGCCGAGGCGATCGAACGTAAGGAGGATGCTTCGCAGATCCTCGGGACGGGTGTCGGCGATGGAAAGCTCGCCGTCTGTCACGGCAGCCAGGCCAATGAAGCTCCCGATCTCGATATGGTCTGGACCCACCGTGAGCGTCCCGCCTGACAGATGCTCGCTCCCTTCCACGGTGAGGATATTGGTTCCGATGCCCTCGATATGCGCTCCCATGGTCACGAGAGCGCGGGCCAGGTCCTGCACATGCGGCTCAGAGGCGGCGTTCTGCAGCACCGTGCGCCCGTTTGCCAGCGTGGCCGCCATCAAGGCGTTTTCCGTGGCAGTGACACTCGGCTCGTCGAGAAAGATGTCCGCGCCAGAGAGCGCCTTCGCCTCCAGCTTGTAGTGGGCGCCAATCTCGACTTCGGCGCCGAGGCGTTCGAGCGCCAGGAAGTGCGTGTCCAGTCGTCGCCGCCCGATCACGTCCCCGCCTGGCGGCGGCAGCGTTACGGTACCGTGCCGAGCGAGCAACGGTCCGGCGAGGAGTACCGAGGCCCGGATGCTCGCGCACAGTTCCGGGTTGAGGGGTTTGACCTCGACTCCCGCCGGGTCGATCCGTACGTCGTGCTCCGCCGTCCACGTCACCTCGGCACCGAGGTCCGCGAGCAGTGCGAGCATGGTCTCGACATCGCGGATGCGTGGGAGGTTCCGGATGTCGCTGGGACCATCACCGAGGAGCGTAGCGGCGATCATCGGGAGTGCGGCGTTCTTATTTCCCGACGGTGTGACGGTGCCGCGCAGCGGCACTCCCCCAGTCACGCGGAAGGATTCAGCCATGGTGCGGCGAACCATAGGGCCCGCCGTACGGTCGCGCAAGCACCTCGCTTGACACCTCTACCGGTGGCAAGGATTATCCCCCTCGACCCCGCGTGCACATCGCGCCTACCGATTTCCACAGGAACTTGAGGCTATGGAGCTACTCGTCTGCGTGGTCAACCGTGAAGAGCATCTCGACCGGGTGTTGGCGGGACTCGTCGAGCTGGGCATTACCGGCGCGACGGTGCTCAATAGCCAGGGGATGGCCCAGCGGGTTGCGGGGCAACTGCCGGTGCTCGCCGGCCTGCAATCGGTTCGGGAGGGCATGCGTCCCCACAACGCCACGGTGTTCTCCGTGATTCGGGACCACGTCAAGGTCGAAGCCGCTGTGCGGATGATCTCGGAAACGTGCGGAGACCTGGGCCGACCCGGTACCGGCGTCGTCTTCACGATTCCCGTGACCCTCGCCAAGGGCCTGGCCGAAGAGCCCACCGTCTCGTCCTGACCGGACGGCCAGTCTGTGGCCCGTGCGTGTTCTCCACGAGGATTCCGCATTACCTTGGTGGGAGGTCGTGGTCCCGGATTCGCCTCGGATGGCGCGACCATGGTTCCCGCAGAGGAGGATGCCGATGGTGTGGGCGGAG
>JAOTWK010000082.1 GCA_029862935.1 Gemmatimonadota bacterium
ACCGACAACCGATAACTGAGAACTGAGAACTGAGAACTGAGAACTGACCAAATGCTTGACGTCAAAAACCTTCGCGCCGCCATCGAGAGCACGGAAATCCTGAAAGGCATAAACCTCTCCGTGAAACCCGGTGAGGTGCATGCCATCATGGGCCCCAACGGCTCCGGTAAGAGCACGTTCGCCCAAGTCCTCGCCGGCCACCCCGCCTACGAAGTGACGGGGGGGTCTGCGACATTCGAAGGGCAGGACCTGCTGGAGATGGATGCCGACGAGCGGGCGCGGGCGGGTTTGTTCCTCGCGTTCCAGTATCCCGTCGCGATCCGTGGCATCACCAACGCGTACTTCCTGCAGTCTGCGGTGAACGCGCAGCGGAAAGAGCAGGGCCTCGAGGAGCTTGATACGCTCGATTTCGCCGAGAAGCTCGAGGCGAAGCTGGCATCGCTGGGATGGGACGACAGCTTGATTCACCGCGCGGTAAATGATGGATTCTCTGGTGGCGAGAAGAAGCGGAACGAGATCATTCAACTGGCAGTCTTGGAGCCGAAGCTCGCCATTCTCGATGAAACCGATTCGGGATTGGACATCGACGCCGTCAAATCTGTGGCCGAAGCGGTCAACGGATTCCGCAGCCCCGACCGATCGTTTGTGATTGTGACCCATTACGAGCGTATCCTGAACTACATCACGCCCGATCACGTGCACGTGCTCGCGGGCGGCAAGGTCGTCATGTCGGGCGATATGAAGTTGGCGCTCGAACTTGAGGCCAAGGGCTACGAGTGGGTCACGGAGGGAGCGGCGGTCGCATGAGCACGACGCAGCAACCGCGCCCGGTGGCCGAAGAGATGCGCTCCGCGGCCGGTCCGTACGTCGAGGCGTTCAAGACGTTCTCGTCGAACGGAGTCGCCGGCGATCCCGCTTGGCTCAAAGATCGCCGCGCCGAAGCGATTGCCCACTTCGAAGAGCGCGGGTTTCCTACAACCCGGCAGGAGGAGTGGCGGTTTACGGATGTGAAACCGATCGCCCGCGGGTCCTTTGCGCGCTCGGAGCCATCTCCTGATGCCGTGTCGATCGAGGATGTCGACCGGCTCCGCCTCGGCGGAGGGGATTACGATTGCGTCGTCTTCCTGAACGGCCACCACGTGGCGGCGCTGTCTTCCGTGGGGCGTCACCCCGACGGTGTTCGGCTGGGCAGCCTACGGGACGCGTTGTCGACGTCACCGGAGTTGGTGGAGGAGCACCTCGCTCGGTATGCCACGCAAGAGCACAATTCATTGGCGGCGCTCAATACGGCGTTCGTGGAGGACGGAGCGTTTCTCTACGTTCCGGATGGCGCCACCCTCGAGCGACCCGTCCAGTTCCTCTTCATCTCTGCCCCGCTCGCCGACCGATCCCTGGTGTCACATCCGCGAAACCTGTTCATCGTTGGTCGCGAAGCCCGCGCGACGGTGGTCGAGAGCTATCGCTCGGCAAAGGCCGGTGCCTACTGGACCAACGCGGTGACCGAAGCAGTGGTCGGGGCGCGTGCCAAGCTGGACTCCTACCGGGTCCAGCGGGAGCACGAGCAGGCGTTCCACACAGCGGTCACGCAGTCACACCAGGCGCGCGATAGTGTGTACTCGATGGTGACGTTCTCGTTTGGTGCACTCCTCTCACGGCACGACATTCACGCGACGCTGGGAGGCCAAGGTGCCGACTGCACGCTGGATGGACTGTCGATGCTGAGAAACCGGCAGCACACCGACTACCACACGGTGCTGGAGCATGCGGAGCCCAACTGCACGAGTTGGGAGTACTTCAACGGTGTGTTCGACGACCGTGCCCGTGGGATCTTCAATGGACGGATCATCGTACAGCCTGGTGCGCAGAAGACCGACTCCAAGCAGACGAACAACAATCTCTTGCTGTCTACTCGAGCCCGCGCCGACAGCCAGCCGCAGCTCGAGATCTACGCGGACGACGTCAAGTGCACCCACGGTGCGACGTTGGGGCCGATCGACGACGAGCACATGTTCTACTTGCAGAGTCGCGGACTGACGGCGACCGAAGCCCGCAACCTGCTCACGTACGGATTTGGCTCGGAGATCCTCTCGAACGTCTCCCTCGAGCCACTCAGGTCCGCGCTCGATGCTGTGGTGCGCCGTTGGTTGGTGGGTACCGGCTAGGGGAAGACGGGGGTTCCGGTGCGCCAGGTTTCCACGCCGCTGGTCACAGCGCGCCCCATCCGGGACGTGCAACAGGTGCGGGCCGATTTCCCGGTGCTCGCAAGCAACGCCAACGGCAAGCCACTCGTATACCTCGACAACGCAGCGACGAGCCAGAAACCGCGCAGCGTGATTGACGCCTTGACGGCGTTCTATGCGTCCCAGAATGCCAACATCCACCGCGGTGTTCACGATCTCAGCCAGCGAGCCACCCTGGCGTACGAAGGGGCCCGCGGCAAACTGCAGCGGTTCCTCAACGCGGCCGACCCGCATGAGATCGTCTTCGTTCGTGGCGCGACAGAGGCGATTAACCTCGTCGCACAGACGTATGCACGCACCACGCTCCAGGCGGGGGATGAGGTCATCTTGTCGGCCATGGAGCACCACTCGAACATTGTTCCTTGGCAGCTCGTCTGTGAGGCAAGAGGCGCACGCATCCGGGTAATTCCGATGTCGGATGCGGGAGAGTTGGACCTCGACGCATACGCGACACTGCTCACCGATCGAACCAAGCTGGTTGCGATAGTGCACATCTCCAACTCGTTGGGGACGATCAATCCGGTCAAGGAGATGATCCGCCGCGCACACGACGCTGGTGTACCCGTGCTGGTCGATGGCGCGCAGGCGGCGCCGCACCAACCGATCGACGTACGGGATATCGACGCAGACTTCTACGCGCTGTCGGGCCACAAGATGTTCGGCCCGACTGGGATTGGCGTGCTGTACGGTAAGACATCGCTGCTCGACGCCATGCCGCCCTATCAGGGCGGCGGCGAGATGATTCGGTCCGTAACCTTCGAGAAGACCACGTACGCGCCGCTACCGGCGAAGTTCGAAGCGGGGACGCCACACATTGCCGGAGCCATTGGCTTGGGTGCCGCTGTCGACTACCTGCGAGGGCTGTCGTGGGAGTGGATTCAGGCACACGAGTACGAATTGCTCGAGCGGGCGACGGATGCACTCAGTTCCATCCCCCGACTGCGGATCACTGGCACGGCCGCGCATAAAGCCAGTGTCGTGTCCTTTGTGATCGACGGCGTACACGCCCACGACGTGGGGACCATTCTCGACCAAGAGGGCATTGCCATTCGGACGGGGCACCACTGTACGCAACCCGTGATGAAGCGTCTGGGGGTGCCAGCGACCGCCCGTGCGTCCTTTGCGTTCTACAACACGACCGATGAGGTCGATGCGCTCGCGCAGGGAGTGCACAGAGTCTGTGAGGTGTTCGGATAGTGCCAGACCTCCGCGAGTTGTATCAGCAAGTTGTCCTCGACCACAATCGGAATCCGCGTAACTTCCGCCCGCTACCTGAAGCCAATCGCACAGCCGAGGGCGTGAACCCACTCTGCGGAGACGAGATCACCGTTCGGGTTCGACTCGAAGGCGACGTCATCGAAGACATCGCATTTCAGGGAACCGGGTGTGCGATCTCTCAGGCGTCGGCCTCGCTCATGACAGCAGCCGTGAAGGGAATGAGCAAGGACGAGGCGGAGGACTTGTTTCACGCCTTTCATGCCATGGTCACAGCGGGCCCCGGCAGCACTCCGGACACCTCGAAACTCGGCAAGCTCGCAGCCCTTGGGGGGGTGCGGCGGTTCCCGGCTCGCGTCAAGTGCGCCAACCTTGCGTGGCACACGCTGCACGAGGCGCTGAGCGGAGGCGGGTCGATCTCGACGGAATGAGCGACCAGGGATTCGAGCGGGTGGCGACGGTCTCTGCGTTGGATGACGGCATGCCGGCAAGCGTACGCCTCGAAAACGGCGATGCCGTGTGCCTCGTGCGGGTCAACGACGAGGTATATGCCCTCGCCGATGCTTGCAGCCATGCCGACTTCCCCATGTCTGATGGTGACATGGTCGACGACTACGTCATCGAGTGCAGCCTGCACGGCGCGCAGTTCGACGTTCGCACGGGCGCGGTGCTGGAACTGCCGGCTGACGAGCCGCTCACGACCTACGAGGTAAGGATCGACGACGACGCCGTGTTGGTTCGTCCACGATCGCAGCCCGCCTCAGAATAGCCAGCCGAGACGACGATTCCATGACCAACGGACCGGGCGGACAACTGCAGCGAACGCTCGGACTGCTCGACGCTGTGGGAATTGGCGTGGGCGCAATTGTGGGCGCGGGGATCTTCGTCGTCCTCGGGGTCGCTGCAGGGATCGCCGGGCCGGCCGTGATCCTGGCGGTTCTGGTGGCAGGAATGGCAGCAACGGCCAACGCGCTGAGCTCGGCACAACTCGCGGCGACGTATCCCGTGACCGGTGGCACCTACGAGTACGGATATCGTGTGCTCGGACCATGGCGGGGTTTTGTCGCGGGCTGGATGTTCCTTGCCGGGAAGACGGCGGGCGTGGGCACCGTGGCGCTGGGGATCGGAGCATATCTGGAAACGGTGGTGCCCGGCGTACCAGCGCGTGCAGTGGCCGCGACGGCGGTAGTCGTATTCACGGCGCTCAACTACACGGGTGTGCGGCGTTCGAGCGCCGCGAACCTCGTGATCGTCGCTCTGTCGGTGATGTGTCTCCTGCTGTTCCTGGCGCTGGGGTTCCCGGACATGCGTGAGGCGGCGTACACGCCGTTTGCCCCCGCTGGGTGGGGAGCCACGCTCGAGGCCGCAGCACTCATGTTCTTCGCCTACACGGGCTACGCGCGAATCGCAACGTTGGGTGAAGAGGTGCGCGATCCACAACGGACGATTCCCCGGGCCATTATCATCACCATTAGCACGACGCTTGCGCTCTACGCTGCGGTTGCAGTCGTAGCCGTCGGAGTCGTGGGCGCGCCAGCGCTCGCGGACACCGGTGCGCCCCTTCAGGTGGCGGCCACCGCGGCAGGAGGGGCAACCCTGGGACTCGCGGTGACGGTTGGGGGAACGGCAGCCATGCTGGGTGTCATCCTCTCGCAACTTCTCGGGCTTTCCCGGATGGGGTTTGCCATGGCGCGACGAGGTGACCTGCCGCGGTTTCTCGACCGCGTCCACCCTCGATTTGGCGTGCCGCACCGTGCTGTGGTGCTGATCGGCGTGGTGGCGCTGGTCGTCACGCTTACGGGGACGCTCAAGGGCGTCGCGTCGGCGGCGGCGTTTACAATCCTCGTGTACTATGGCATCGCGAACTGGGCAGCGCTACGAATGCCGCGAGAGGCAAAGTTGTTTCCCGATCTGGTGCCTGTCGCAGGGTGCGTTGCATGTGGGCTCTTGGCGTTGTCGCTCTCATCCGCGACGCTACTCACGGGTCTAATGGTGTTGCTTGGGGGTGTGGTTGCCCGCCTCGTGATCAATCCTCGCACCGGACAGAGCGACGCGCCGGCGTAGGCATGCTGCCGTGTCGCCGTCGAGAACGCCGGGTTGGTTGAGCCTCACGACCGCTGTATTCTTCGGACCTCACGCACGCCACTAACACTCTCACATCGAGCAGCCATGACGAGCGATTTGGTTATTGAGATAGACAACATTACCAAGCGATTCGCCGGGCACACGGCTGTGCGGGAGCTCTCCCTTTCCGTGCCTCGGGGTGCCGTGTACGGACTTCTCGGTCCCAATGGTGCCGGGAAGACGACCTCGATCCGGATGATGATGAACATCACCGTGCCCGACGCAGGACGCATACAACTGTTCGGTCTGCCTGCCTCGGGACGGGACTTGAGCCATCGTATCGGGTATCTGCCCGAAGAGCGTGGCCTGTACCGCAAAATGCAGGTGTTGGACCTCCTCGTCTTTCTTGCTGAGGCCAAGGGCGTCCCGCGCCGAGACGCCAAGCGACTGACCCAGGAATGGCTCGAGCAGCTTGGGCTCTCGGAGTGGACGCGCAAGCGGGTGAATGATTTGTCCAAGGGCATGCAGCAGAAAGTGCAGTTCATCTCCACCGTGTTGCATGATCCCGAACTCCTCATTCTAGACGAACCCTTCTCCGGGTTCGACCCAGTCAACACGCAGCTGATGAAGGATGTCGTGGTGAGACTCGCTCGGAGGGGAACGACCGTGCTGTTCTCGACGCATATCATGGAGCAGGCCGAGAAACTGTGCGACTCGGTGTGTATCATCGCGCGAGGTCGGAAGGTCGTGGACGGCAAGACGGCGGATGTGAAGCGACGGCACGGCGGGCGTCACGTGATCCTCTCCGTTGAAGATGGTCGTCCGGTCGTCCAGCGGATCCTTGCCGACCGTGCCTTGGTCGCGAAGGCTGACGATTACGGGCAGTATGCGGAGGTGGAACTGCATCCTGGCGCCGACCCGCAGCAGATCCTGACGGAACTGGTGCGCAACGACGTGCGTGTCAGCCGGTTCGAAATTGCCGAGCCTACCCTCAACAAGATATTCATCGATCTAGTGGGACCCGATGCAGTCACGGCCCGTGCAGAGGAGGATCAAGGCAATGCGTAAGATCTGGGTCGTGATGCGTCGCGAATTCGTCGAGAAGGTCCGCAACAAGTGGTTCATCATATCGACGGTGCTCGGACCCGTGCTCATGGCGTCGTTCATCGTGCTGCCGATTCTGTTGGCGGAGAAAGGTGCGAGCGAACGGAGGATCGCGGTCCTCGATGTGGGGTCCGACGGGTTTGCCGGGCGATTGGTCGAATGGCTCCAACCACCGGTGCCGATCGACGCCGAGCTGCAAGTTGTAGAGCTCGGTCGACTCGAGTCCGTGGCAGATTCGCTGACAACCGCGGTGGGAGAGAAGGCGCTGGATGGATACCTGATCGTCTCAGAGGAAGCGGTCGATGACGGCCGGATCGAGTATCGAGGGTCCAACGTCTCGTCACCAGCGGACATGCGAATCCTGGAACGAGTGATGCGAGAAGCGGTGCTCGTGGAGCGGTTGAGCCGTGTTGGGGTGGATCCGGCACTCGTCTCTCAAGCGCAGATTCCGATGCGGCTACGCACGGTGAGTATTCGAGGCGGTCGTGTCACTGACGAGTCCGGGGAGTCAGCGTTTTTGTTGGCCTACGCCGTGTGGTTCGTGCTCTATATCTCGATTCTGCTCTACGGCGTGCAGGTAATGGGGTCGGTGGTGGAAGAGAAGACGTCCCGCATCATCGAGGTGTTGGTGTCGAGTCTGCGGCCCTTCCAGTTGTTGGCTGGAAAGGTGGTGGGGGTCGGAGCAGTCGGGCTGTTCCAGCTGACCATTTGGGGTGTCTCGGCGTGGTTGCTGTTCCAGCGTCGCGACATGGTGCTGGGGTGGTTGGGTGTGAATACTGCCGGTGGACAGGAGTTCCAGTTTCCCGAGGTGTCACTCGTGACCCTCGGCATTGTGCTCGTGTACTTTCTGTTGGGGTACTTCCTTTACGCCGCCATGTTCGCAGCCGTGGCGGCGATGTCCAACTCGGAAGCTGAAGCGCGACAAGCGCAGGCACCCGTCGTCATGTTGCTCATCCTGCCGACCATCCTCATGCTTGGGATTCTGCAGCAGCCGGACGGGAACCTGGCGGTGAGCCTGTCGCTCATTCCGTTCTGTTCACCCATCGCCATGCCGGTACGTTGGGCTGCGGCACCGGTACCGGTGTCAGAGCTAGCCCTGTCCATTGGTATTCTCGTCGCAACGTTGTGGCTCGTTGTTTGGGTTGCGGCAAGGATTTATCGCGTGGGGATCTTGATGTACGGCAAGCGCCCCACCCCGAGAGAATTGGTGCGCTGGATTCGTACAGCGTAAGCAGCTGTATGGTGAGGGGTGGCTGATCGGTTGCGTCTCACCGCCGGTCCCCTTTTTCCCACCTTTCAGCACGACGTTATCTTTCGTCGCCTATGCCAGGCGGATACGACGTCATCGTCATTGGCGGGGGACATGCCGGAGCCGAGGCTGCCACAGCGGCAGCAAGGTCGGACGCTTCCACTCTGCTCGTCACGGCCAACCTGGAAACGATCGGCCAGATGTCGTGCAACCCTGCGATCGGCGGGGTAGCCAAGGGAACGGTTGTCCGAGAAGTGGATGCGCTTGGTGGCGTCATGGGCAGAGCTGCCGATCTCGCGACGATCCAGTTCCGCATGCTCAACCGCTCCAAAGGGCCAGCCGTCTGGGCGCCACGGGCCCAGTGTGATCGGGGGCTTTACCGGCGAGCGGTGCGTCGGCTCCTCGAGGAGCAGCCGCGGCTGGATCTGGTGCAAGGCACAGTGTCAGCACTGTGTCTTGAGGGAGATCGGGTCCTTGGTGTCCGCTTGAGCGATGGGCGAGAATTCGGGGGGGGCGCTGTCGTTCTCACCGCCGGGACCTTTCTGCGTGGCCGCATATACATCGGGACAGAGACCAAGATTGCAGGCGGGCGAGCGGGTGATCCGCCGATCGTCGAGCTCGCCGAGCAGCTCGAATCACTGGGATTGGAGATCGGTCGGTTCAAGACGGGGACCCCACCCAGGATTGACGGCCGCACCGTAGACTACTCCAAGCTGCAACGACAGGATGGAGAGAGCGAAGGGTTTCGGTTCTCTCACTTCATACGGGCCGTTTACCCAGAACAGCGCCCGTGTTGGATCGCGTGGGCTGCGGATCGCGTCAAAGAGATCATCAGTCAGCATATCCACGAATCTGCGCTCTACGGAGGCGAGATATCCGGGCGCGGTCCCCGCTACTGTCCGTCGATCGAGGACAAGATCGTCAGATTCCCCGATGCCGACCGGCACCAGATCTTTCTCGAGCCCGAGGGGCTAGAGACGACTGAGTTGTACGTGAACGGTCTTTCGACTTCCCTTCCAGTTGACGTACAAGTTAAATATTTACAAGCAGTTAGCGGTCTTTCAACCGTACGGATGACACGTCCCGGATACGCGATCGAGTACGACTACTATCCGCCTCAACAGCTGACACCGTGGCTCGAGGTCAAGGCCGTCGGAGGGCTGTTCTTCGCGGGCCAGATCAACGGGACGACGGGCTATGAAGAGGCCGCGGCGCAGGGGCTCATGGCCGGGCTCAATGCGGCGAGGCGTGCTCAGAACCAGGAGCCAGTGGTGCTCGGTCGGGACAGCGGATACGTCGGCGTCCTGATCGACGATCTCGTGACGCGAGGCGTGGACGAACCATATCGGCTGTTCACGTCGCGCGCAGAATTCCGGCTGCTCTTGCGGCAGGACAACGCACTGAAGCGTCTGGGGCCGCTCGCCCAGGAACTTGGGATGTTCCGGGGAGAGGAGTCGGCGGAACTGGCGCGACGTGTGGTGGCGACAGAGCGTCTCGTCGAGCGTGCCGAGAACACGTTGGTGACTGCGGAGGCTGCGAATGCGGTGCTTGCGGCCGTCGATGAGTCGAGAGTGAATCAGTCGTACAAGGTGGCAGAGCTCGTGGGCCGGCCTCGCGTCCCCCTACGAACGCTGCTGGAAGCACAGGGGGACCTCGACGGCATCGAGTGGGACACATGGCTCTCGGCTGAAGTCGAGATCAAGTACAAGGGCTACCTGGAGCGCGAGCGCCAAGCCGCGAAGAAGTTGTCAGAAATGGCGCACTTCCGCCTGCCGTCCGACATCCCGTATCTGGAACTGGGGAGCTTGAGCACGGAGGCACGCCACAAACTCGACCGGGTACGGCCATCCTCCCTGGCCCAGGCGGGACGCATTCCCGGTGTGTCGCCCGCGGACCTTCAGAACCTGGTGCTCGAGGTTGTTCGGCGGAATCGCACCGCCGCCTGAGACCGGCCTTCTCCTGCCGTGGCGGAATTCCGCCTCGGTGTTTCACGTGAAACTGATCCCTAATGTGCAACCGGTGAGGCTCCGTCGAAGCCTCACTTCGAACAACCCTTGTGTCAACGGGAGCTTAGGCGGTGTTTCACGTGAAACATCTGTGATATTGCACCTGGCGTGCAGGAACCGCCGCCGGTATATTTGCCGCTCAATCCCTCACGACAGGGGCGTCCTGCAATAATGCATAAGTTGTTTTGCTGTATGGTTTTATAGGTATGTCACGCGTCATTGCGGTCGCCAACCAGAAGGGTGGTGTCGGAAAGACGACTACGGCTGTGAACATCGCCGCATCGCTGGCCGCCGCCGAGCGCCGCACGCTACTCGTCGACGCAGATCCCCAGGCGAACGCCACCAGTGGCATCGGTGTGGATGTCTCCGGGCCGGCGCCAACTCTGTACGACTCCTTGATGGACGAGCTGCCGCTCACTGCCACCGTGCGGCAGCGTGTGAACTTCGCAACGCTCGACGTCATTCCTGCAACGCAAGACCTCGTCGGTGCGGAAGTGGAGCTGGTGAACTGGCCGCGCCGGGAGGGCGTCATGCGGCGCAAGCTCGTCGAGCTACGGGATGCCTACGAGTTCGTGTTGATCGACTGTCCTCCGTCGCTTGGGTTGTTGACGCTGAACATGCTCACCGCCGCCGATTCCGTGCTCATCCCCATTCAGTGTGAGTACTACGCACTGGAAGGTCTCTCCAAACTGTTGAACACGATTCGGCTCGTACAGCAGAACCACAACCCGGATCTCGCCATCGAGGGAGTGCTGCTGACGATGTACGACGCGCGCCTCAACTTGTCGAAGCAGGTGGCGAAGGAGGCCAAGGAGTACTTCGGACGCCAGGTCTATCAAACGGTCGTGCCGCGCAACGTTCGTCTCGCCGAGGCACCGAGCTATGGTCGCCCGATCATCCTGTATGACGTGCAGTCCATTGGGGCGAAGAGCTATCTCGCGCTCGCACAAGAGCTCCAACGACGCGCGACGGCACAGCAAGAGCCTGACGCTTCGCGAAACGACTCGATCGTTGCGAATGGAGTATTAGCATGACGACTCCAGCAGGTCGGCGCCGATTAGGCCGCGGACTGGAAGCGCTCCTCGGTCCCACCACCGTCGCGCAGGCGCAAGAGCAGAG